>NZ_JABWMS020000032.1:0-50445 GCF_013369155.2 Escherichia sp. 94.0001
GTATAAAATAACAAAAAATGATTATTTAAAGAAAATACCTTTAACTGCACAATTAATTGCAAAATACAAAATGGATGATCAATTAAATCAACTTTTGGTTACCCGTGAAATTCAAGATGAAATCAAATCAAAGATTCAAGACAAAATAGATGATCTTTCTAACAAATTATTCAACACTATTAATGAAACAATTAAGCATAATTTTGATGATACTTTTCGGAATCAGTCAGAGAATATGAGCAATTATTATGAGTTCGTCGACTGACGATATTTCAGTGTCATTGAATTATGAGTGACAAAGTTACACCTTGAAATATCTCCCCATAATATATTCGGTGATGTCGGATTTTACTTTAACAGAGTGCCCCCAAATTGGGGCTCTGTTCATTTATAAATCAAACCGGGTGGTCTGGAATCGACTACACCACCCGGTCAATGGCATCAAAGAATACCCAGCGGCCAATGATGACCGATAAAGTACAGGATGCCAGCGGAGATCACCCCGGCGACAATATCATCTATCATGATCCCCATGCCGCCATGTACATTGCGGTCAAACCAGCGGATCGGCCACGGTTTCCACATATCCAGAATACGGAAAATCACAAACCCGGCGGCAACCCACTGCCAGTCATTGGTCGGCAGCGCCATGAGCGTGATCCACATACCAATAAATTCGTCCCAGACAATGCTGCCGTGATCGTGCACGCCCATGTCTTTCGCCGTTTGATGACAAAGATAGACGCCGATACAGATCCCCAGCATGACTACCAGCGAATAGAGCTGCCAGGGCAAAAAGGTCATCAGATACCAGAACGGAATCGCCGCCAGCGACCCCATCGTGCCTGGAACAATTGGGCTTAATCCACTACCAAATCCAACAGCAAGCAGATGCCACGGATTACTCATCTTCAGGCGACTTTTCGCGACATCTTTATGGCGTGGCAAAATGGTCATATCCTTTCCAGTCAAATGTGACAGGTTCGCCGTCACGAATAAAACAAAGCCCTTCGATATCGGCGGTCATCTGCCCGATACAGGTAAACGGTACGCCCAGGTGTCCGAGAGCCACATCCAGCGCGCCACGGTTCAGTTCCGGCACCGTGAAACACAACTCGTAATCTTCACCGCCAGAGAGCGCCCAGCGCAGCGCCTGTTCCGGCTCAACATGGCGAGAAAGCGCATCAGAAAACGGCAGCAATGCCAGGTCAATACGTGCGCCGCAGTCGCTGGCTTTCACGATATGCCCGAGATCGGAAATCAGACCGTCAGAGAGATCGATAGCTGAATTTGCCAGATCACGCAAAGCCTGTCCCTGTAAAATACGCGGCGACGGACGGAGATGACGTTTGATTAAGTAGTCCACATCTTTAGCATCGGCAACCTGCAAACGGTTTTGCAATATCGCCAGCCCGGCGGCGCTATCGCCCGGTGTCCCGGTCACATAAATCCAGTCCCCCGGTTTCGCACCAGAGCGCGTTAAGGCTCGTCCCATCGGAACAAAGCCGTGGATACCCAACGTCATTGATAATGGCCCACGTGTGGTATCGCCACCAATGAGTTGCATATCGTAATAATTAAGTAGATCAAACAAACTGTCGCTGAAGGACTCAAGCCACGCTTCGTCGACGTCCGGTAAGGTTAATGCCAGCGTCAGCCAGGCCGGATCGGCGCCCATCGCGGCCAGATCGCTTAAATTCACTGCCAGAGCTTTATATGCCAGATCCGCAGGATCGATATCAGGGAGGAAATGGTTGCCCGCCACCAGCGTATCAGTGCTGATCGCCAGGGTCTGTTTCTCGGGGATATTGAGAAGTGCGCAATCGTCGCCGATGCCCAGTTCGACATCAAGACGAGAGCTTCTCACACGGTCAAAATAACGGGCAATCAGGGAGAACTCGCCACATGCCATACGTTATGCCTCAGCAGGTAAAAAAGAAAAGGCCGGCGATCGCGGAACGGTCTTCCGTGAATCTACCGGCCTGGATATCACTTTTTGTTAGGGCGAATCACAGGTGCTGCTTTATCGAGTACGCCGTTGACGAACTTATGGCTGTCTTCTGCGCCGAACGATTTTGCCAGTTCGATCGCTTCGTTAATGGCCACTTTGTATGGCACATCGCTACGTTTAGACAGCTCGTACAGCGCAATGCGCAGTACAGCTTTTTCTACCTGGCCCAGTTCTTCCAGCAGGCGGGACAGGTATGGCTTCATCAGTCCGTCGAGGTATGCGGTGTTAGTCGCCACCCCGGCCAGCAGCTCACGGAAGTACAGGACGTCAACGTCTTTTACATCCTGTTCAGCCAGGAACTGGTATTCAACATCAGCGATGTCGTTCTGGGACAACTGCCAGGAGTAGAGCGCCTGGACGGCACACTCACGAGCGCGGCGACGAGCAGCAGGTTTCACGGATTTCCCCTTACTAATTTCAGGCCTTGATGGCTTTCAATACATTAATCATTTCAAGCGCGGTCAGTGCAGCTTCTGCACCTTTGTTGCCAGCTTTGGTGCCAGCACGTTCGATCGCTTGTTCAATGCTTTCAGTGGTCAGCACCCCAAAAGCAACCGGAATTTCGCTGTCCTGGGCAACATGCGCCAGGCCGTTGCTTGCACCACCAGCGACATATTCAAAGTGGGCAGTGCCACCACGAATAACCGTACCCAGCGCAATCACCGCGTCATATTTACCGGTTTTAGCCAGTGCACCCGCCGCCAGCGGCAGCTCATAGGCACCAGGCACCCAAACAACGGTAATGTTTTCATCTTTTACCTGACCGATACGTTTCAGTGCGTCAATTGCACCTTCCAGCAGGCTGTCATTGATAAAGTTGTTGAAACGCGCAATGGTGATGGCGACGCGAGCGTCCGGGGTAGCAACGTTAGCTTCAATAATGTTCATTTTCTTCCTTCGGGTTCGAGTATGGCCCCGCAGGGGGGCGGATTTTAGCATAATATTTCGTGCGCTGCTTCCCTTTCGAGTCGGGAGATCATGCACCCACTAAATGCAGGCAAACATCCGGGCCTACATGACGTATCTCTTTGAATTTAAATTGGGGGACGTCGGCTAATTTCTCAAGCCCCAGCAACGTACATAATCCGCGGGCGTCACTGCCTAATAGTTTAGGTGCGATATAGACAATCAGCTCATCGACTAAGCCCGCCTGTAGCAATGCGCCAGCGAGCGTTGGCCCAGCTTCCACCCAGATGCTATTAATCTGCTGTTTACCCAGTTGCATCATCAATACAACCAGATCCAGATGACCTTTATGCTCTGGAATCAGCAAGGTTCGCACCGTTTCCGGCCACTCGCGAGAATCTTCCTGCGTACGCGCGAACCAGGTTTCGCCAGACTGCTGCACAATACGGTGTTCCGGCGTCACGCGATTTTGGCTATCAATCACAATACGTACTGGCTGGCGGAGATTTTGTTGCGGATAGAGCGCCTGAGTTTGTTCATCCAGTTCAGACCAACGCACCGTTAAGGCTGGATCGTCCGCCATGACTGTTGCGCTGCTGGTTAAAATGGCATGACTTTGCGCACGCAGACGTTGTACATCGCGTCGCGCCTGAGGAGACGTGATCCACTGGCTCTCACCGCTCGCCATCGCCGTGCGACCATCAAGCGACGCGCCAAGTTTTAACTGGATATAAGGAAAGCCGGTGCGCATGCGCTTGAGAAAGCCTTTATTCAATTGCTCGGCTTCACTCATCATCAGGCCGTGGCTGACGTCAATGCCAGCCTGTTGCAAACGATAAAGTCCACGCCCAGCGACCTGCGGGTTAGGATCCTGCATCGCGGCAACCACGCGCGTGACACCCGCAGCAATCAACGCATCGCAACATGGCGGCGTACGACCATGATGACTACAAGGTTCGAGTGTGACATACGCCGTGGCACCTTTGGCTTTTTCGCCAGCCATGCGCAACGCGTGTACCTCGGCATGCGGTTCACCCGCTCGCTGATGGTAACCTTCACCGACGATTTCGCCATCTTTTACAATGACGCACCCGACATTCGGGTTGGGATGAGTGGTAAAACGTCCTCGTTGCGCCAGCTTAAGCGCCCGCGCCATGTAATACTCGTCCTGCACGGCTTAGTCCTCCAGGCGCGCGATCTCTTCGCCAAATTCTTTGATATCTTCGAAACTGCGATAGACAGAGGCAAAACGGATATAGGCGACTTTATCGAGCTTTTTCAATTGCTCCATCACCAAATTGCCAATCATCTTGCTCGGCACTTCACGCTCACCGGTGGCGCGCAGCTGCGATTTAATATGATTGATTGCCATTTCGACGTCATCGGAACTCACCGGACGTTTTTCCAGCGCGCGCAGCATTCCGCTACGTAATTTCTCTTCATTAAACGGTTCACGCACGTCATTGCTTTTTACAACACGTGGCATAACCAGCTCCGCCACTTCAAAGGTGGTGAAACGTTCATTACACACCAGACACTGCCGACGGCGGCGTACGGATGAGCCCTCGCCCACGAGACGAGAGTCAATTACCTTAGTGTCCACGGCGAAACAGAATGGGCAATGCATACGGCGTCCTGACCAGGTGGTTAACAGAAATCTATTTTACCCTGAACTGACGATACAACAAAGGCGCAACGCTTTTGAGATAAAGGATCGATGCTTTCACTGCTTTTACCCTCTACCATTAGGCTTATTGCGATGAGAAAGGGACGACCTATGAATACTAACGTTTTTCGACTGCTCCTGCTGGGAAGCCTGTTCAGCCTTAGCGCCTGTGTGCAGCAAAGCGAAGTGCGGCAGATGAAACACAGCGTCAGCACACTGAACCAGGAGATGACGCAACTCAATAAAGAAACGGTCAAAATCACTCAGCAAAACAGGCTGAATGCAAAATCCAGCAGTGGGGTTTACCTTCTGCCTGGAGCGAAAACACCAGCAAGACTGGAAAGCCAGATCGGTACTTTACGTATGTCGCTGGTGAATATTACGCCTGATACAGATGGCACCACCCTGACGCTACGTATTCAGGGCGAGTCGAATGATCCCTTGCCCGCATTCAGCGGAACTGTTGAATATGGGCAAATTCAGGGAACAATAGACAACTTTCAGGAAATCAATGTGCAGAATCAATTGATTAACGCCCCTGCCAGCGTCCTCGCCCCCAGCGATGTTGATATTCCGTTACAGTTAAAGGGTATTTCTGCGGATCAGTTAGGCTTTGTACGTATCCACGACATTCAACCTGTTATGCAGTAAACGTATCGCGGGGCGTTTTGTGCGTCCCGCAACATCTTTCCCCGTCATTTTGTTACTCTGCTTACATCACCCAGATTGATAGTAAAAGTTTGCAACAAGGGTGAAAGTCAGTACAATCCCCGCCCGAATGTGTGTAAACGTGAACGCAATCGATTACGTAAATGATAGAACTGTGAAACGAAACATATTTTTGTGAGCAATGATTTTTATAATAGGCTCCTCTGTATACGAAATATTTAGAAACGCAATTTGCGCCTTTTTCACTCCCGCAAGGGATTTTCAAACAGTGGCATACATATGAAAAAAACATTACTGGCAGCCGGTGCGGTACTGGCGCTCTCTTCGTCTTTTACTGTCAACGCAGCTGAAAACGACAAACCGCAGTATCTTTCCGACTGGTGGCACCAGAGCGTTAACGTTGTCGGAAGCTATCACACCCGTTTCGGACCGCAGATCCGCAACGATACCTACCTTGAGTACGAAGCATTCGCTAAAAAAGACTGGTTCGACTTCTATGGGTATGCGGATGCGCCGGTATTCTTCGGCGGTAACTCCGATGCAAAAGGTATCTGGAACCACGGTTCCCCGCTGTTTATGGAAATCGAACCACGTTTCTCCATCGACAAGCTGACCAATACTGACCTTAGCTTTGGTCCGTTCAAAGAGTGGTACTTCGCGAACAACTACATTTACGACATGGGTCGTAATAAAGATGGTCGCCAGAGCACCTGGTACATGGGTCTGGGTACCGATATCGATACTGGCCTGCCGATGAGCCTGTCCATGAACGTCTATGCAAAATACCAGTGGCAGAACTATGGCGCAGCGAATGAAAACGAGTGGGACGGTTACCGTTTCAAAATTAAATACTTTGTGCCGATTACCGATCTGTGGGGTGGTCAGCTGAGCTACATCGGCTTCACCAACTTCGACTGGGGTTCCGATTTAGGGGATGACAGCGGTAACGCAATCAACGGTATTAAGACCCGTACCAATAACTCCATCGCTTCCAGCCATATTCTGGCTCTGAACTACGATCACTGGCACTACTCTGTCGTAGCTCGTTACTGGCACGACGGTGGTCAGTGGAACGACGATGCAGAACTGAACTTCGGCAACGGCAACTTCAACGTTCGCTCTACCGGCTGGGGTGGTTACCTGGTAGTAGGTTACAACTTCTGATGACTGAAATGCCGGATCTTGTATCCGGCATTTCAGATTGTTAACAACGTGCGCTTTGTTCATGCCGGATGCGGCGTAAACGCCTTATCCGGCCTACAAAAACACGTAAATTCAATACATTGCTGAGATTACGTAGGCCTGATAAGCGTAGCGCATCAGGCAATTTTGCGTTTTAATCACTTCTTCTTATTCATCATCGCTTTTAAATCAGCGAATGGGTTGTACTTCGCTTCACCGACATCTTTCTGCGCATCTTCCCCTGCGATAACGGTCGTACCATACTGATCCGCTTCGGTATATTTCGAATGCTCATGATCGTGGCAATAGAGACACAACAATTCCCAGTTACTACCATCTTCCGGGTTATTAGTATGGTCGTGATCAATGTGGTGAACAGTAAGTTCACGCAGGTTGGAATAGACAAACTCGCGGGAGCAGCGTCCACACACCCACGGATAGATTTTTAATGCTTTTTCGCGATAGCCGCTTTCTAACCGCGCATAATTTTTTGGGATGATAGCCATGAGAAGTTACCTGGATGAAATGTAGGGTTAGGCGCAGTTTCCCAAGATGCGAGGGTTTTCGCAATCACCTTACATCAAAAAAAATCCCGATCTTCTGACCGGGATTTTCAACATCAGCTGAAACTTGATTAAGGCAGAATTGACGGCTGATCCGCCCCTTCTTTTTCCACTTTCTGCTGCAGCATGTGTTCGCGCTTCATACCCAGTTTCAGAGCCAGCGCCGATGCTACGTAGATGGAAGATGCAGTACCGATGGAAACACCGATAAGCATGGTCAGCGAGAAGCCTTCCAGTACCGGACCACCGAAGAGGTACAGCATCAGGATAACCATCAAGGTAGTACCGGATGTGATCAAGGTACGGTGCAGCGTCTGGGTCAAGGACACGTTAAAGATTTCGTAAGGCGTACCGCGACGGATCTTGCGGAAGTTTTCACGAATACGGTCCGATACCACGATACTGTCGTTAAGCGAGTAACCGATAACCGACATCAACGATGCCACAATGGTCAGGTCAATCTCGATATGGAATAACGACAAAATACCCAGCGTAATGATAACGTCGTGCGCCAGCGCAATAACAACCCCTGCCGCCAGTCGCCACTCAAAGCGGAAACCTACGTACACGAGGATAGACAGCAGCGCCGCCATCAACGCCATCGCACCGGTTTGCGCAAGGTCTGCCCCCACGCTCGGACCGACGAACTCAATACGCTTCACTGCCGCATTCTGATTGGTGGATTCGTTAATCACCTTCAGAACCTGGCTGCCCAGCACCTGACCGCCGGTTTCGCCTTCAGCAGGCGGCATACGGACCATGATGTCGTGGCTGCTACCAAAGTTTTGCAGCATCGGCTCTTCAAAGCCCGCTTTCTGCAATGCATCACGCATCACATCGATTTCAGCCGGTTTTTCGAGCGTAATTTCGATAACCGTACCACCAGTGAAATCCAGCCCCCAGTTAAAGCCGCGCACGCCCATAATAACGATAGCGGCGATTAACAGCAGACCAGAGATGCCGAAAGCCCAGTAGTCCCAGCGCATAAAGTCATAGACTTTACGGCCGTGGTTTAGTTGTTCAACAGTATATTCCTGTGCCACATCGCACTCCTCAGATTGACAGCTTCTTGACGCGCTTGCCGCCATATAGCAGGTTTACGATGGCACGCGTACCGACAATCGCGGTAAACATCGACGTCGCCACACCGATACCGGTAGTAATCGCGAACCCTTTAATTGCCCCGGTACCCACTGCGTACAGGATGATGACTTTAATCAGCGTGGTGATGTTCGCATCGAAGATAGAACTGAATGCGCCACGATAACCTTCATCAATTGCCTGTTGAACAGTACGTCCGTTGCTCAACTCTTCTTTAATACGTTCGTTGATCAGTACGTTCGCATCGACCGCCACCGCAAGGGTTAAGACAATACCCGCGATACCCGGCATACTCAGCGTTGCACCTGGCAACAGCGACATAATGCCGACAATCAAGATCAAGTTCGCAATCAGAGCACTGGTCGCAATCAGACCAAACTTCTTATAGAAGAGGATCATGAACAGAATAGAAACCAGCAGACCGGCGAGACATGCCTCCAGCCCCTGTTCAATATTCTGCATACCCAGGGTCGGGCCAATGGTACGTTCTTCAACAATCTGAATCGGTGCAATCAACGCACCGGCACGCAGCAACAGCGAAAGCTGGCGCGCTTCGTTCGGGTTATTGATACCGGTGATACGGAAGCTGTTACCCAGACGAGACTGGATATTAGCGATGTTAATCACCTCTTCCTGTTTCACCAGAACCGCACGACCGTTTGCATCTTTCTTACCGCTGTCTTTGTACTCCACAAATAGGGTCGCCATCGGTTTGCCGATGTTGTCCTTGGTGAAGTTCGACATGATGTTACCACCAGCGCTATCGAGCGAGATGTTAACCTGCGGTTGGTTGTATTCGTCCTGGCTGGAAGTGGAGTCAGTGATATGGTCACCGGTCAGAATTACACGTTTGTACAGCACAACAGGCTGACCTTCGCGGGTCTGTTTCACTTCAGAGTCGCCCGGTACGCGTCCAGACGCAGCAGCGGCCTGGTCAACGTTGGTGTTTACCAGACGGAATTCCAACGTTGCCGTTGCACCCAGAATCTCTTTCGCTCGTGCGGTGTCCTGGATACCAGGCAGCTCAACAACGATACGGTCAGCACCCTGACGCTGAACCACCGGCTCCGCCACGCCAAGCTGGTTTACACGGTTACGCAGGATGTTGATGTTCTGTTGCACCGCATATTCACGCGCTTCACTCAGGCGAGCATCGCTCATTACCGCACGCAGCTGGTTGCTGCCCTGGCTACTAATCACCAGGTCCGGATGACGCTTGCTCAGATACGCAATGGCTTCATCACGAGCTTTAGCATCGCGGAAAGTGATGCTCAGGCCGTAGTTGTTTTCTTTACGAACGGTGGTATACGGGATGCCCTTTTCGCGCAGGTCGCTGCGCAGGCTATCGATGTTTTGTTCCTGGAGTTTGCCAAGCGCGGTGTCCATATCCACTTCCATCAGGAAGTGAACGCCGCCACGCAGGTCAAGGCCGAGCTTCATCGGCTCAGCGTGAATAGCTGCCAGCCAGCGCGGCGTTGCCGGGGCAAGGTTAAGCGCCACGACGTATTTGTCACCCATAACGCCCATTAATGCTTCACGAGCGCGCAGTTGGGTGTCAGTGGAGTCGAAGCGCGCAAGAATAGCGCCCTCTTCCAGTGCCACAGACTTAGCAGTTATTTTTTCTTCTTGTAACGTTTTCTGGACCTGGATCAGCGTTTGCTCACTGGCGGCGACTCCGCGCGCGCCAGTGATCTGAACAGCCGGATCCTCACCAAACAGGTTGGGAAGTGCATACAGCAGACCGATGACAATCACCACGATCAGCATGACGTACTTCCACAAAGGATAACGGTTTAACACGGCAATTCCCTTAGGGAAAAATTTTAATTACAGCGCCTTCATGGTGCCTTTCGGCAGAACGGCAGCTACGAAGTCACGTTTAATAACTACTTCAGTGGTGTCATTCAGTGCGATAGCAATGTAGCCGTTTTCTGCTACTTTGGTTACGCGACCGACCAGGCCACCGTTCGTCAGAACTTCATCACCTTTGGCAATGGAGTCCATCAGCTTTTTGTGTTCTTTGGTGCGCTTCTGCTGTGGACGCAGGATCATGAAATAGAAAATCAGACCGAATACCACCAGCATCAAAATCAAAGACATCGGGCTACCTTGCGCCGGTGCACCCGTTGCCGCTACCGCATCAGAAATAAAAAAGCTCATTAAATTTCCCTCATTATTAATATTAATCAACGTTCAAAGGTGGTACTTCTCGCCCCTGACGCTGGTAAAAATCAGTTACGAAGCTCTCTAATTTACCCTCTTCAATAGCCTTGCGTAAACCCGCCATCAAACGCTGGTAGTAACGAAGGTTATGAATGGTATTGAGTCGCGCGCCTAATATTTCGTTGCAACGGTCGAGATGATGCAAGTAAGCGCGTGAATAATTGCGACAGGTGTAGCAATCACACTCAGGATCGAGCGGGCCAGTATCGCTCTTATACTTCGCATTGCGGATTTTCACCACGCCATCGGTCACGAACAAATGACCATTTCGGGCGTTGCGGGTTGGCATTACGCAGTCAAACATATCGATACCGCGACGTACGCCTTCAACCAGATCTTCCGGTTTACCAACGCCCATCAGGTAACGCGGTTTGTCTGCCGGAATTTGCGGACACACATGCTCCAGAATGCGGTGCATATCTGCTTTCGGCTCACCCACAGCCAGACCGCCGACAGCGTAGCCATCAAAACCGATATCTACCAGACCTTTAACAGAAATATCACGTAAATCTTCGTAAACGCTGCCCTGAATGATACCAAACAGCGCATTTTTGTTACCGAGACTATCAAAACGCTCACGGCTACGCTTCGCCCAACGCAGAGACATCTCCATCGAGCGTTTTGCGTAATCCCAGTCAGCAGGATACGGCGTACACTCATCAAAGATCATGACGATATCTGAACCAAGATCGTACTGAATCTCCATCGACTTTTCCGGGTCGAGGAAAATCGGGTCGCCGTTGATCGGGTTACGGAAGTGAACGCCCTGTTCGGTGATTTTACGAATATCGCCAAGGCTGAAGACCTGGAAGCCGCCGGAGTCGGTAAGGATAGGTCCTTTCCACTGCATAAAATCGTGCAGATCGCCATGCAGTTTCATGATTTCCTGACCCGGGCGCAGCCACAGGTGGAAAGTGTTACCGAGAATAATTTGTGCGCCAGTGGCTTCAACTTCTTCCGGCGTCATCCCTTTTACGGTGCCGTAGGTGCCAACAGGCATAAAACAAGGCGTTTCCACTACGCCACGATCAAAGACCAGGCGGCCACGGCGTGCGCGACCGTCGGTGGTGTCCAGTTCAAATTTCATTTTTTCTCCACTACGTCAGAAAAACAGTCCAACGTTTAAACCAGCGCCGCGGAATTACTCCCCGACGCGCTCATTAATTGCCTGCGGATTGTACGTGATAAACATCGCATCACCGTAACTAAAAAAGCGATATTTCTCTTCTACCGCCGCTTTATAGGCGTTCATAGTGTGTTGATAGCCGGCAAATGCCGAAACCAGCATAATCAGCGTCGATTCAGGAAGGTGGAAGTTCGTCACCAGCGCATCGACCACTTTGTACTGGAAGCCCGGATAGATAAAGATTTGGGTATCGTCAAAGAACGGTTCAATGAGATCGTTTTTCGCCGCCTGGGCCGCGCTTTCCAGCGAACGTACCGAGGTGGTGCCAACCGCAATCACCCGATTGCCACGCGCTTTTGCTGCCAGTACCGCGTCTACCACATCCTGCGGCACTTCAGCGTATTCTGAGTGCATGATGTGATCTTCAATGGTGTCGACGCGCACCGGCTGGAAAGTACCCGCACCAACGTGCAGAGTTACGAACGCCATCTCCACGCCTTTGGCGCGCAATTTTTCCAGCAAAGGTTCGTCAAAATGCAGCCCGGCAGTCGGGGCCGCTACCGCGCCCGGTTTTTCACTATAAACTGTTTGATAAAGTTCGCGGTCTGCATCTTCGTCCGGACGGTCGATGTACGGCGGCAGTGGCATGTGGCCGATGCTGTTGAGGATATCCAGTACAGAACGATCATCATTAAATTCGACTTCAAACAGTGCGCCGTAGCGAGCGGTCATTGTTGCGTTGATACTTTCGTCATCGCCCAGCAGCAGCTCTGCGCCCGGTTTTGGCGCTTTCGAGGCGCGAATATGCGCAAGAATGCGTTTGTCGTCGAGCATACGCTCAACCAGCACTTCAATCTTGCCGCCGCTGGCTTTACGCCCAAACAGGCGCGCCGGGATCACGCGGGTATTATTAAAAACCAGAAGATCGCCGGGGTTGAGCTTATCGAGTAAATCGGTGAAAGTACCGTGCGTCAGCGCGCCCGTCGGCCCGTCCAGCGACAGTAAACGACAGCTACTGCGTTCAGGCATTGGATAGTGGGCAATCAGGGATTCGGGTAATTCAAAGGAGAAATCGGTAACGCGCATGACACTGACTCAGACTAAAATAAGAGGCGGGTAGTCTAGTGCCGGGGCGCTCTCCCTGCAACCTTTACCCCCCTTTGGATAGAATATAATCGATGAATTTTTTAGCTCACCTGCATCTAGCCCATCTCGCGGAAAGCTCGCTTTCCGGCAATTTACTGGCTGATTTCGTACGCGGAAATCCTGAAGAAAGTTTTCCCCCCGACGTCGTGGCTGGCATTCATATGCATCGACGTATCGACGTATTGACTGACAATCTGCCGGAAGTCCGCGAAGCACGGGAGTGGTTTCGTCGTGAAACTCGCCGCGTTGCGCCTATTACACTGGATGTCATGTGGGATCACTTTCTTTCACGCCACTGGTCGCAGCTATCACCGGACTTTCCGCTACAGGAATTTACCTGTTATGCCCGTGAGCAAGTGATGACTATTCTTCCAGACTCACCGCCACGCTTTATCAATCTGAACAACTACTTATGGTCAGAGCAGTGGCTGGTGCGCTATCGCGATATGGATTTCATCCAGAACGTGTTAAACGGCATGGCAAGCCGTCGCCCACGTCTGGATGCCCTGCGTGACTCTTGGTACGATTTAGACGCCCATTACGATGCTCTCGAAACCCGCTTCTGGCAGTTTTATCCGCGGATGATGGCGCAGGCGTCACGCAAGGCGCTCTGAAACTTCAAGCTCCAGCGTCACTATTTTTTAGCATTCGCATCCAGCGGGGCGGCATAACAGCTGTAAGAAAAACATTCGCTGGAATGATTGGCGATATCTTTAAAGTTGCTTTCAGCAACCCCCTCGAACATGAGTACCGTTCTGGACAAATCTCCGTTTTCATTTATATGTGGAAAATCAAATTGTGCACTGAATCGCCATACATCTGTCTTTTCTGGCTCGCTGTTCACAGAGATACGTCGATGGAAGACCCCTCCTGTAAACGTGCGCCAGAACAATTGTTGATCAAAATCTTGTAATATCTCAGAGTTGGATGCTATTTGATGTAGTAAACCTGCATACCGTGGACTGCCATCACGAGCAACATTATGCAACCCCTGACTAAAAGCATCAAACAAACAATACATGTGATCACTAGTGAAAAAAGGTCTTAATTTGTTTTGTTCTTCATCGCTGTAATCCAGGAGCATCTCATTGATTTCTTCCTGTGAGAATTTTAAGACAAAATTATCCTCAGGATTTGTTTCTTTCTTGTTTTTTTCGATATTCTTCTCCTCAATGGTCTTCGCATTTTGTTTCGCATTTTCTTCCTCAGTTTTTTTCTCAATTACTTCCGCAATTTTTTCCCGAGTTTTTGATTTTAGACTAACACCATCGATGTCAACCGGTGTTGTTTTCAGATCTCTCTGCGCGTCTTTCAAATTTGTCTTATAGAGATCGGGCACTTTATCGGCAGATAAGTATCCGGATGAAGAAATCTGGTGTGTACGCATGGGGGGCTGTTCACAAAGCATCGAGGCTATATCGTCTTTAAACTCTTTTACATTAAAGTTATCGGCATTAACCTTCCCTGTTATAAACCCCGCATCGGCAATTTTCTTCTCTAATTGTTTTGTACGTTTAGAATAATAAGCGTTGTTATCATAAAACTTTTCAAGAAGGGCCCACTCCTCAAGTTGCCTTATGTGATTTTTCAACTGTTGATGATCTATTTTATATTCATGTGTACTAGAATCATTTTGGTTGCAAGAGTTACAGATTTTTAAGCATAATTTTCCATCAGATTTATCATCTATGGTATCAGTGAAAATATAGGACACTTCAATACTCTGCCCGTACTTATCAGTCATCTCATATGACCATTGCCCCGTTCGTTTCGCATTCTTAATGACTTCGATGGACTCTGCAGGGCAACCATGAAGAATGGCCAGAATTTTATCAGGATGCTTAATGAGTAAAATTATTATATTTACAACGTTTGAAAAGAAACTTTTGCTATTTTTTATTTCATCGTTTTTTTCCGCTGAAATGTTTACTAAGTTTTCATTTCCGGAAATGAAAAGCAATTTGCCATGGGGGCTTTTTTTAAATTGTTCTTCTGTTTTAGAAAAGACATCCTCTTTAAAAGGTGGCAACTCAGTACCAGTAATAAACGGTTTCAATAAATTCGAATTTGAAATTGTCATATCTTTGCTCCACTACAGGGTTATCCTGGAGCAGGTTGTACATAACCTCATGGGCAAAGAATACCAAAAATCGCTCATATCGATCGGGACAAATATTTAACAAACTCAGCCCTGACATTGTGCAGCTTTTTCGCTGCGTAGTGTCAGGGCTGATGACTAACGACGTAACAAATAAAACAGATGCTTTAGTTCATCCACACCGTAGCCGAAATGGCAGACAAAGCCAGAATCCCGTCCGTCAGTTGCCCATGCCCCTCCTTGCGTTGCCATTGCGCGACATTGAGTAACGGCGACGCGGGTAGCACCACTTCACAGGCTTCGCCACGGTTGATAGCCACCAGCACACGCTGCTGATTCAGCACGCGGACAAATACCACCACGTTATCTTCCGCATATAGCACCTGACAGCCGCCACGACGCAGCGCCTGACTTTTCTTACGCAGCGCAATCATTCGCTGGTACAGCGCGAATAACGCCGTATCCTGCTTTTCCACCTGCCAGGGGAACGGTTTACGGCAAAACGGATCGTTTTTGCCATCCAGTCCCACTTCATCACCGTAATAAATACACGGTATGCCAGGCCAAGTAAGAAGCCAGACCACCGCCAGCGGCAGACGCGCGACATCCCGACCGAGCAGCGTTTTAAATCGCGCAGTATCGTGGCTGTCGAGCTGATTAAACATGCGCAATTGCTGTTGATGAGAAAGCCCTGCGCGGTAATTATCCATCCAGGCCATACAGGTTTGGGCGTCAATCTGCTGAGGATCGTAAGAGATATCAGTGTTGGCAAGAAATCCCCACAACGGGAATGTGAAGCCACGATAGTTCATGGCGGCATCTTCCACATCGGCCTGTAGCCATTGCCGTGCATCGCCAAAATGTTCGCCAACTATATACGCTTCCGGTTGGGTTTCTTTCGCGGCTTCGGTGATCCCAGCGACGTGCTGTAAATTATTGCGCGCCCCACCCGCTTCTCCCAGCATATGCACCACATCCAGCCGCCAGCCGTCCATATTCCATGGTGCTTTCAACCAATGGCGGACAATGCTGTCTTCCCCGCGATAAATTTCATTCACCAGACTTTCCGATTGATAATCCAGCTTCGGCAGGCTGGCATAGCCCAGCCAGTCGAGCGCCGTGCCATCATCGCTAAATGAGTACCAGTCACGCCAGGGCGATTCGGGGTTGTGACAAGCGCCACCTGTCCCCCGATTATGTCGGTCAAACCAGGCATGGGAATCGCCACTGTGGTTAAACACACCGTCCAGCACCAGCCGCATTCCCATCTGCTGTGTATTGTGTCGTAAACGCAGCAACGCCCCATCGCCGCCAAACTGCGGATCGACATGGCGATAATCCTCAGTATCGTATTTGTGTACGCTGGGAGCTTTAAACACCGGATTAAGATACAACGCCGTCACGCCGAGCTTTTTCAGATACGGCAGTTTTTCGCTGATACCGTCCAGATCGCCGCCATAGAACGTTGATCCGCCCGCCTGCGCCGTGACCGGTTCATCCCAGTCACGCAATATGATCTCTTGTCCGGCTGCGTGATGGTAATAAACATGATCCTGTTCAGCTTCACGAGGAAGACTACGGGCGAAACGATCAGGGAAGATCTGATAAAAAATCTGATCCGCAGCCCATTGTGGGCCGATATCCGGTACATCGACGGCAAACTGCTCCAGTCGCGCTGGCGGCATTCGGCTGAAGCCCTGCGGTGTAAACCAACGCTGGTGATCGTGCCACAATAATTTGAAGCTATAGCGCCGCCGGGGTTGCCCAATGGAAATATCGATGGCCGCCCGCCATGCCGTGACACCAGGCAGGGGCTGACTGCGCTGCTTATGCATCGGTACTGACGTTTCTTCGTTATCGTTTTCTGTACGTAGCATAATCCGCTGCGGTGGGTCTTCGCCTGTCAGCCACAGTGTAATGAGTAGTTGATCTTTGCTTTGTTTAACAAATGGGGGCACCGGCAGGTGCCATGCATTTAACATCATAATTCCCCTGTGATGAAAATCTGATCACCTTGCCATAGCCTAATGCAGGATCACTCATCATCTGAAGGATATTTGGGGGAGGAGGATGGGGGCGGATAACTTTCGGAATAGCCGGATCAGGGCTTGCCTTGATCCGGCTTACAGAACGCAGTGATTAGTGATTTTCAGCCAGCTGACGATCGTGGCGGCGTTTAAACATCCAGCCAATCAACAGCAGAACAATCCACGCGAAACCAACGTACAGCGAGATACGTGTGTCCGGATGATAACCAATCAATCCGATAATAAAGAGCAGGAAAATCAAACCGCCGATGGTCGTTGCTACCCCACCTGGTACTTTAAATTTCAGTGCCTTCACTTCTTCTGGCGGCAAACGGCGACGGAAAGCAATTTGCGACAGCAGGATCATAATCCATACCCACACCGTGGCGAAGGTTGCCAGCGAAGCGATCACCAGGAAGACATTTTCCGGCATGATGTAGTTCAGATATACCGCAAACAATAGCGCGGTAGTCATCACCAGCACCGTGACCCACGGAATACCGCGACGCGAGGTTTTGCTGAAAATTTTCGGCGCGCTACCCTGCTCTGCCATGCCGTGGAGCATACGACCTACGCCAAATACGTCACTGTTAATTGCTGACAGCGAAGCGGTCAGCACAACAAAGTTAAGAATGCTGGCGGCAAAGGTAATGCCCATATGCTGGAACGTCAGCACGAACGGGCTACCGGCAGTGCCAACCTGATTCCACGGATAGATAGACATAATGACGAACAGCGTACCGACGTAGAACACCAGAATACGCATCGGCACGGAGTTAATCGCACGCGGAATCGATTTTTCCGGATCTTTCGCTTCCCCAGCGGTAATCCCGATAATTTCGATCCCACCGTAAGCAAACATTACCATTTGCAGCGACATCACCATGCCAAGCCAGCCGTTACTGAAGAAGCCGCCGATGCTCCAAAGATTATGGATACCGGTCGGTTGCCCGCCGTTGCCAATCCCCCAGATGATGATGCCGAAACCGGCGACAATCATGATGATGATGGTGGCGACTTTAAAGAACGAAAACCAGAACTCAAGCTCACCAAATACTTTCACGCTCATCAGGTTTACGGCGCAAATGATCAGCACCACGCTCAGTACCCAAATCCAGTGCGGCACCGTCGGGAACCAGACGCCCATATAGATACCGAAAGCGGTCACATCGGCGATGGCGACAATAAGGATTTCAAAGCAGTAGGTCCAGCCAGTGATATAACCTGCCAGTGGACCGAGGTTTTCCTGCGCATAGCGCGAGAAAGAGCTGGCTGCCGGGTTATGTACCGACATTTCCCCCAGCGCACGCATAATGATATACGCCGCGATACCACCGATAATATAGGCCAACAACACGCTCGGACCGGCCATTTTGATGGCGTCTGCCGAACCGTAAAACAACCCGGTGCCAATTGCTGAACCCAGTGCCATAAAGCGTATGTGTCGGGTACTTAGCCCACGCTTTAGCTTGTTCTTACTTTCCATCAATTCCTAACCCATCAACACAATAAAAAACCACGGGGCATCGCAGCCCCGTGGTTAAAACAAATATTCAGTGATTTAGTGAGCGCTGGAGGTCACCTGACGACCTGCCGCGCGATCCCAAATAATGGCCAGAACCACCATCACCACTGTTGGCATTAACCACGCAAGACCTTGTTCGGCCAGCGGTAAGCGCTGCGCCCAGGACGGTAAGATATCGCTGAATGCAGATGCTTTGATCCCGTCGAGAATACCAAAAAGCAGGCTGATAAACATCGGCGGAGCAATCACGCGGGACGAATTATGCCACCATGAGCGTGTAAAACTTAATACAACCAGTGCGATACACGGCGGATAAATAGCGGTCAGCACCGGTACGGAGATCTGAATCAGCTGGCTCAAGCCGAGGTTAGACACCACCATCGAGAAGCCGCCGAGGATGAACACCAGCGTACGATAGGAGAGTGGTACGTACTGAGCAAAGAATTCTGCACAAGCACAGGTCAGGCCAACCGCCGTGACCAGGCAGGCGATAAAGATTAACGCCGCCAGCAGGAAGCTACCGCCGCCGCCAAAGGTGTGCTGAACGTAGGCATGCAGAATAGCCGCACCGTTTGCAGACTGATCGACCAGCGACGCGCTGTCTGAACCCAGACGGAACAGCGCCAGGTACAGCAGAGTCAGACCGACACCCGCCATCAGGCCAGCCCAGACGGTATAACGGGTCAGCAGACGCGCTTCGGTAACGCCGCGAGAACGCGCCGCATTAACAATAACGATACCAAACACCATCGCGCCCAGCGTATCCATGGTCAGATAGCCATTAACGAAGCCGTTAGAAAACGCAGCGTTTTGATAAGCCTCAGTCGCCGTGCTGATAGAACCCGCCGGCCAGACAATCGCGGCAACAGACAGGATGACCAGCGCGATAATTTTCAACGGTGCAAGGAAGTTGCCCACGGTATCCAGCAGCTTGCCCGGATAGAGCGAAACCAGAATAACGATAGCGAAATAGACCAGGCTGTAGATAAACAGCGGCAGTGCGGAATCACCCGTCAGCGGCGCAATCCCCACTTCAAAGGAGACGGTGGCTGTACGCGGCGTGGCGAACAACGGCCCTACAGCCAGGTAGCAAACCGTTGCCAGCAGTACGCCAGCGACTTTACCAATTGGCGTGCTGAGGCTGTCAACACCACCGCCAACTTTCGCCAGCGCCACCACCGTTAATACCGGCAGGCCAACGGCAGTAATGAGGAAGCCGAATGCCGCAGTCCAGACGTGTTCGCCTGCCTGCAAGCCGACCATTGGAGGGAAAATGATGTTACCTGCGCCGACGAACAACGCAAATGTCATAAAGCCCAGAGCGATGATATCGCGCGATCTTAATTGATGGGTCATAAATCATACTGCCTGTGGATGTGGTGTTGTAACGTTAAATTTTTGTGCCAATCCCTGGGGATGATACAGCGGTATATTTAAACAATTTTAGCGGGAAATACTCCCAACCAGGCGCGGCGAAGAATAGTTTTTCGATTTACCGCGTTAATGCAGTCAGTATGACAGCACCTGAAGCGCAATTTAAACGCTTATAACGTTTTAAAGCAAGAAGGGATCTAAAAACCAGAGGTATATAGCGATAAGAAATCACCAACCAGTATAAAACACTATTTCCGTGAAAAAGACATGGCTAATCATGCGAACAAAAAATCACCAACCGTTGTAAAATCTAACGCCCGTATTTTGACTGCAAAGAAAATAAGCCAGCATCAGCTGGCTTATGGCAATAAAAGATGACAAAGGCGGATTATTCGCTGTTTTTGGCAATTAAACGTTCCGGGATAACAAAACTGAAACGCGTACCTTTTCCCACCGTACTCTCAATATGCAGGCGACTTTCGTGATGATTCACCGCATGTTTCACGATCGCTAACCCTAATCCGCTACCGCCAGTTTGTCGGGAACGTGCTTTATCAACGCGATAAAAACGCTCGGTCAGGCGCGGAATATGCTCCGGTGCAATGCCCGGTCCATTATCTTCAACGCTAAATTCGGCACCGTGCGGCACTCGCTGCCAGCGTACGGTGATATGCGTACCTTCCGGCGTATGATTCACGGCGTTATAAACCAGGTTAGAAATCGCGCTGCGAAGTTGGTCTTCGTTGCCAGACACCTTGAGGTCGTTATCTATTTCAAAGGTAAATGTCTGTTTCTGCTGGCTCAGAGTCTGGGCCTCACGCTCAACGACCCGCAGCATCATCGGCACATCAACCTTTTCATTAAGCAACTGCGTTGGCGCGGCTTCTATTTTTGACAGCGTCAGTAACTGCTTCACCAGCCCTTCCATCCGCTGGGTCTGCTCGCGCATGGTGTGCAACGCTTTTTCACGTACCGCACCTTGCAGTGGTTGCTCATCCATCATCTCCAGGTAACCCTGTAACACTGTCAATGGCGTACGCAACTCATGGCTCACGTTGGCAAAAAAGTTACGCCGCGCCCCTTCCAGTTGATGCATTTGCGTGACATCACGCGCCACCATCAGCAACTGTTTGTGGGTATAAGGCATGACGCGAATTTCCAGATGCCGCCCGGTATTGAGCACCAGATTGAGCGGGCGAGAAAAATCACGCGTTTTCAGATATTGCGTAAACTCCGGATAACGAAGCAGATTAAGGATGTTCTGCCCGTTATCTTCCGGCCAGCGCAAACCAAGAATTTGTTGCGCCAGACCATTACACCAGAAAATACCGCCCTCTTCCGTGGTCAGCACCACCGCATCAGGCAGCGACTCCGCGCCGCTACGAAAGCGTTTAATCAGATTGCCCAGTTCGCGGCGACGTTTTTTATTACGCAGCTGCATCTGGTGTAAGCCGTATAGCAGCGGTTCCCAGCTACCACGCCCCGGAGGCGGGGTCATACTGCGATCCACCCACAGCCACCATGAAAGGCGCAATAAATTCCAAAAATGCCAGATAAGCAGTCCTGTTACCGATGCCAGCAAAAACCAAGGCAGGTAACCAAAAAATGCACCCAGGATGAAAGCCGGGAGGCAGCAAAGTAGCAGCTCCAGCACCAGCCTTTTCCACGACAGCCGTTCCAGCACGTAAGATACTCCAGTTAAGAAATCATAAGCCCTGCTCTGCGTCCGATGAGCAAGGCGTTAAAAGCGGGTTGAAAAACGATATCCTGTACCGCGTACGGTCTGCACCATGCGGTCATGTCCGCCGGGCTCCAGTGCCTTACGCAGGCGACGAATGTGAACATCGACCGTGCGGTCTTCCACATATACGTTGGTTCCCCAGACGTGGTTTAACAGCTGCTCGCGGCTGTACACGCGCTCGGGATGCGTCATAAAAAAGTGCAGCAGTTTAAATTCTGTCGGCCCCATCTCCAGCGGTTCTTCGCCCGCCATCACCCGGTGAGATGTCGGGTCGAGACTGAGCCCCTGCATCTCGATCACCTCTTCCACCGCCATTGGCGAAATACGGCGCATTACCGCTTTGATTCGCGCCACCAGTTCCTTCGGCGAAAACGGCTTGGTGATATAGTCATCCGCACCGGTTTCAAGGCCGCGCACGCGATCTTCTTCTTCCCCTCTGGCGGTCAGCATCACCACTGGAATATACCGGGTCATCGACTCGCGCTTGAGGTGTTTGATGAACTGGATACCGGAGCCGCCAGGTAACATCCAGTCAAGAAGAATTAAATCCGGCCAGGGTTCATTCAGTTGATTCACAGCACTGTCATAATCTTCCGCTTCGACCGGCTGAAAGCCATTTTGTTCGAGCACGAAGCAGACCATTTCGCGAATTGGAGCTTCATCTTCTACGACCAGAATACGTCTCGCCATGATTTGCCCTGTTGTAATAAATAGGTTGCGATCATTAATGCGACGTCATTATGCGTCAGATTTATGACAGATTTATGAAAAGCACGTCGCACATATCTTCAGGTAGTTGATTTCCGTGGCGCAGAAAAAAGCAAATGGCACATCTGTTTGGGTATAATCGCGCCCATGCTTTTTCGCCAGGGAATCGTTATGCGCATCCTTCACACCTCAGACTGGCACCTCGGCCAGAACTTCTACAGTAAAAGCCGCGAAGCTGAACACCAGGCCTTTCTTGACTGGCTGCTGGAAACAGCGCAAACCCATCAGGTGGATGCGATTATTGTTGCCGGTGATGTTTTCGATACCGGATCACCGCCCAGTTACGCCCGCACGTTATACAACCGTTTTGTTGTCAATTTACAGCAAACGGGCTGTCATCTGGTGGTACTGGCAGGAAACCATGACTCGGTCGCCACGCTGAATGAATCGCGCGATATCATGGCGTTCCTCAATACTACCGTGGTCGCCAGCGCCGGACATGCGCCGCAAATCTTGCCTCGTCGCGACGGGACGCCAGGCGCAGTGCTGTGCCCCATTCCTTTTTTACGCCCGCGTGACATTATTACCAGCCAGGCGGGGCTTAACGGTATTGAAAAACAACAACATTTGCTGGCGGCTATTACCGATTATTACCAACAACATTATGCCGATGCCTGCAAACTGCGCGGCGATCAGCCTCTGCCCATCATCGCCACGGGGCATTTAACGACCGTTGGTGCCAGCAAAAGTGACGCCGTGCGTGACATTTATATTGGCACGCTGGACGCCTTCCCGGCACAAAACTTTCCGCCAGCCGACTACATCGCGCTCGGGCATATTCACCGCGCACAGATTATTGGCGGCATGGAACATGTTCGCTATTGCGGTTCCCCCATTCCACTGAGTTTTGATGAATGCGGAAAAAGTAAATATGTCCATCTGGTGACATTTTCAAACGGCAAATTAGAGAGCGTGGAAAACCTGAGCGTGCCGATAACGCAACCGATGGCGGTACTGAAAGGCGATCTGGCGTCGATTACCGAACAGCTGGAACAGTGGCGCGATGTATCACAGGAACCACCTGTCTGGCTGGATATCGAAATCACTACTGATGAGTATCTGCATGATATTCAGCGCAAAATCCAGGCATTAACTGAATCACTGCCTGTCGAAGTATTGCTGGTACGCCGCAGCCGTGAACAGCGCGAGCGTGTGTTAGCCAGCCAACAGCGTGAAACCCTCAGCGAACTCAGCGTCGAAGAGGTGTTTAATCGTCGTCTCGCACTGGAAGAACTGGATGAATCACAGCAGCAACGTCTGCAACATCTTTTCACCACGACGCTGCAGACCCTCGCCGGAGAACACGAAGCATGAAAATTCTCAGCCTGCGCCTGAAAAACCTGAACTCGTTAAAAGGCGAATGGAAGATTGATTTCACCCGCGAGCCGTTCGCCAGCAATGGGCTGTTTGCGATTACCGGCCCAACCGGCGCGGGGAAAACCACCCTGCTGGATGCCATTTGCCTGGCGCTGTATCACGAAACTCCGCGCCTTTCTAACGTTTCACAATCGCAAAATGATCTAATGACCCGCGATACCGCCGAATGTCTGGCGGAAGTGGAGTTTGAAGTCAAAGGTGAAGCGTACCGTGCCTTCTGGAGCCAGAATCGGGCGCGTAACCAGCCAGACGGTAATTTGCAGGTGCCGCGCGTAGAGCTGGCGCGCTGTACCGATGGCAAAATTCTCGCTGACAAAGTGAAAGATAAGCTGGAACTGACGGCGACGTTAACCGGACTGGATTACGGGCGTTTCACCCGTTCGATGCTGCTTTCACAAGGGCAATTTGCTGCCTTCCTGAATGCCAAACCAAAAGAACGCGCGGAGTTGCTCGAGGAGTTAACCGGCACCGAGATCTACGGGCAAATCTCGGCGATGGTTTTTGAACAGCATAAATCGGCCCGTACTGAGCTGGAGAAACTGCAAGCGCAGGCCAGCGGCGTTGCGTTATTAGCGCCAGAACAGCTGCAATCGCTGACAGAAAGTTTGCAGGTACTCACTGACGAAGAGAAACAGTTACTCGCCGCGCAGCAGCAAGAACAACAATCGTTAAACTGGTTAACGCGTCTGGACGAATTGCAGCAAGAAGCCAGCCGCCGTCAGCAGGTATTGCAACAAGCGTTAGCCGAAGAAGAAAAAGCGCAACCTCAACTGGCGGCGCTCAGTCTGGCACAACCGGCGCGAAATCTTCGTCCGCACTGGGAACGCATCGCAGAACACACTGCGGCACTGGCGCATACTCGCCAGCAGATTGAAGAAGTAAATACTCGCTTACAGCGCACAATGGCGCTTCGTGCGAGCATTCGCCACCACGCGGCGAAGCAGTCTGCAGAATTACAGCAGCAGCAACAAAGCCTGAATGCCTGGTTACAGGAACACGACCGCTTCCGTCAGTGGAACAACGAACTGGCGGGTTGGCGTGCGCAATTCTCTCAACAAACCAGCGAACGCGAGCATCTGCGGCAGTGGCAGCAACAGTTAACCCATGCAGAGCAAAAACTTAATTCACTTCCGGCGATCTCGTTGACGTTAAGCGCCGATGAAGTTGCTAGCGCCCAGGCGCAACATGCTGAGCAACGCACGCTGCGTCAGCGCCTGGTCGCGCTGCATGGGCAGATTGTTCCCCAACAAAAACGCCTGGCGCAATTACAGGTTGCTATCCAGAATGTCACGCAGGAACAGACGCAACGTAACGCCGCACTTAACGAAATGCGCCAGCGTTATAAAGAAAAAACGCAACAACTTGCCGATGTGAAAACCATTTGCGAGCAGGAAGCGCGTATCAAAACGCTGGAAGTTCAACGTGCGCAGTTACAGGCGGGTCAGCCTTGCCCACTTTGTGGTTCCACCAACCACCCGGCAGTAGAGGCGTATCAGGCACTGGAACCGGGTGTTAATCAGGCCCGCTTACTGACGCTTGAAAACGAAGTGAAAAAGCTCGGGGAGGAAGGCGCGGCGCTGCGCGGGCAACTGGACGCCTTAACGAAGCAGCTTCAGCGTGATGAAAACGAAGCGCAAAGCCTCCGACAAGATGAGCAAGCACTTACTCAACAATGGCAAGCTGTCACGGCCAGCCTCAATATCACCTTGCAGCCACAGGACGATATTCAACCGTGGCTGGATGCACAAGATGAGCACGAGCGCCAGCTGCGGATACTCAGCCAACGGCATGAATTACAAGGGCAGATTGCCGCGCATAATCAGCAAATTATCCAGTATCAACAGCAAATTGAACAACGCCAGCAGCAACTCTTAACGGCATTGGCGGGTTATGCACTGACATTGCCACAGGAAGATGAAGAAGAGAGCTGGTTGGCGACGCGTCAGCAAGAAGCACAGAGCTGGCAGCAACGCCAGAACGAATTAACCGCGCTGCAAAACCGTATGCAGCAGCTGACGCCGATTCTGGAAACGTTGCCGCAAAGTGATGAATTCCCGCACAGCGAAGAAACTGTGGCGCTGGAAAACTGGCGGCAAATTCATGAACAATGTCTCGCGTTACAAAGCCAGCAGCAGACGTTACAGCAACAGGATGTTCTGGCGGCGCAAAGTCTGCAAAAAGCCCAGGCGCAGTTTGACACCGCGCTACAGGCCAGTGTCTTTGACGATCAACAGGCGTTCCTTGCGGCGCTAATGGATGAACAAACACTAACGCAACTGGAACAGCTCAAGCAGAATCTGGAAAACCAGCGCCGTCAGGCGCAAACGCTGGTCACTCAGACAGCTGAAACGCTGGCACAGCATCAGCAACACCGACCTGACGGCCTGGATCTCAGTGTGACGGTGGAGCAGATTCAGCAAGAGTTAGCGCAAACTCACCAAAAGTTGCGTGAAAACACCACGAGTCAGGGCGAGATTCGTCAACAGCTGAAACAGGATGCGGAAAACCGTCAGCAACAACAAACCTTAATGCAGCAAATTGCTCAAATGACGCAGCAGGTTGAGGACTGGGGATATCTTAATTCGCTAATAGGTTCCAAAGAGGGCGATAAATTCCGCAAGTTTGCCCAGGGGCTGACGCTGGATAATTTAGTCCATCTCGCTAATCAGCAACTTACCCGGTTACACGGGCGCTATCTGTTACAGCGCAAAGCCAGCGAGGCGCTGGAAGTCGAGGTTGTTGATACCTGGCAGGCAGATGCGGTACGCGATACCCGTACCCTTTCCGGTGGCGAGAGTTTCCTCGTCAGTCTGGCGCTGGCGCTGGCGCTTTCGGATCTGGTCAGCCATAAAACGCGTATTGACTCGCTGTTCCTTGATGAAGGTTTTGGCACGCTGGATAGCGAAACGCTGGATACCGCCCTTGATGCCCTGGATGCCCTGAACGCCAGCGGCAAAACCATCGGTGTGATTAGCCACGTTGAAGCGATGAAAGAGCGTATTCCGGTGCAGATCAAAGTGAAAAAGATCAACGGACTGGGATACAGCAAACTGGAAAGTGCGTTTGCAGTGAAATAACTATTCAGCAGGATAATGAATACAGAGGGGCGAATTATCTCTTGGCCTCACTGGTCGTTATCCTGCAAGCTATCACTTTATTGGCTACGGTGATTGGTAGCCGTTCTGGTGGTTGTGATGGTGGTATGAAAAAAGTTATTTTATCTTTGGCTCTGGGCACGTTTGGTTTGGGAATGGCCGAATTTGGCATTATGGGCGTGCTTACGGAGCTGGCACATAACGTAGGTATTTCGATTCCTGCCGCCGGACATATGATCTCGTATTATGCGCTGGGGGTGGTGGTCGGTGCACCAATCATCGCACTCTTTTCCAGCCGCTACTCGCTCAAACATATCTTGTTGTTTCTGGTGGCGTTGTGCGTCATTGGCAACGCCATGTTCACGCTCTCTTCGTCTTACCTGATGCTCGCCATTGGTCGGCTGGTTTCCGGCTTTCCGCATGGCGCTTTTTTTGGCGTCGGGGCGATTGTGTTATCGAAAATTATCAAACCCGGCAAAGTCACCGCCGCCGTGGCGGGGATGGTTTCGGGGATGACAGTTGCCAATTTGCTGGGCATTCCGCTGGGGACGTATTTAAGTCAGGAGTTTAGCTGGCGTTACACCTTTTTATTGATCTCTGTGTTTAATATCGCGGTGATGGCATCGGTCTATTTTTGGGTGCCGGATATTCGCGACGAGGCGAAAGGAAAGCTGCGCGAACAATTTCACTTTTTGCGCAGCCCGGCCCCGTGGTTAATTTTCGCTGCCACGATGTTTGGCAACGCGGGTGTATTTGCCTGGTTCAGCTACGTAAAGCCATACATGATGTTTATTTCCGGTTTTTCGGAAACGGCGATGACCTTTATTATGATGTTAGTTGGGCTGGGGATGGTGTTGGGGAATGTGCTAAGTGGCCGGATTTCAGGACGTTATTCACCACTACGCATTGCGGCAGTGACTGATTTCATTATTGTGCTGGCATTGCTGATGCTCTTTTTCTTCGGCGGCATGAAAACAACGTCGCTTATTTTTGCTTTTATTTGTTGCGCGGGATTATTTGCCCTCTCTGCACCGCTGCAAATATTGTTACTGCAAAATGCCAAAGGTGGAGAATTATTAGGTGCCGCAGGTGGGCAAATAGCGTTTAACCTCGGTAGCGCCGTCGGCGCATATTGCGGAGGTATGATGCTGACGCTGGGGCTGACTTATAATTACGTGGCGCTGCCTGCCGCCCTGCTCTCGTTTGCTGCGATGTCGTCGTTGCTACTGTATGGTCGCTATAAGCGCCAGCAAGCGGCGGATAGTCCGGTGCTGGCGAAACCAGTGGGATAGGTTGCAGTCACTGCTTGTTGTCGGATGCGGCGCGAGCGTCTTATCCGACCTACGCGAGCTGCTCATTTTGTAGGCCTGATAAGACGCGGCAAGCGTCGCATCAGGCATGATGCACCAATTGCCTGGTTTTTTTACTCATGTGGCCATAACCATGCAGCGCCGCGTACGCCGCTGGAATCACCATGTTTCGCCTTACGCACCGGCGTTTCACATTCGCCGCCGAAGACAAATTGTTTAATCAACTGCGGAACCGTTTGATATAAACGATCTACATTGCTCATCCCGCCCCCCAACACAATCACATCCGGATCGAGAATATTCACTACGTGTGCCAGCGATTTTGCCAGCCGCAGCTCGTAACGACGCAATGCCAACTCCGCTACCGGATCGCTTTCTTCAACAAGGCGGATAATTTCACTACCTTTCAGCGCATGTCCGCTCAAACGATGATAATCCGTCGCAAATCCCGTACCCGAAATAAAGGTTTCAATGCAGCCTTGTTTGCCGCAATAACAAGGGACTTCCTCGCGATAACGCAGTTCATCTTCGTCCATCCACGGTAGCGGATTGTGTCCCCACTCGCCTGCCGTGCCATTGCCGCCGATATGCGCTCGACCATTGAACGCTACGCCCGCGCCGCATCCCGTGCCGATAATCACGGCAAATACCGTCTGCGCTCCCGCTGCTGCGCCATCTACCGCTTCCGAGACCGCCAGACAGTTGGCGTCATTTGCCAACCGCACTTCCCGTTGCAACCGCGCGCTTAAATCTTTATCAAATGGCTGACCGTTAAGCCAGGTTGAATTGGCATTTTTCACCACGCCAGTGTAAGGCGAAATCGAGCCTGGAATGCCCATGCCTACCGTTCCGCGCTGCCCTGTCGCCTGCTCCGCCATATCAACCAACGTGGCGATCGTTTCGATGGTCTGATGGTAATCATCACGCGGCGTGGGCAGACGATGACGATACAACTGCTCCCCTGCATCGCCCAGTGCAATCACTTCAGTTTTGGTGCCGCCTAAATCGATACCTATACGCACGGTACTCTCCTTATTTTTTTCAATATCAATAGCGTAGAGACGGACAACCGGATTGGCAATGCAAGGCCGCCGACAATTCGTTATCATGCCCGCTAAATTTAACGACAAGGCCGTGGAAATTATCATGCTGTGGTTCAAAAATTTAATGGTTTACCGTCTTAGCCGCGAGATTTCGCTGCGTGCAGAAGAGATGGAAAAACAGCTAGCCTCGATGGCATTTACCCCATGCGGCAGCCAGGACATGGCGAAGATGGGCTGGGTTCCTCCGATGGGATCGCACAGCGATGCGTTAACGCACGTTGCCAATGGTCAAATTGTTATCTGCGCGCGCAAAGAAGAAAAAATCCTCCCGTCTCCGGTGATTAAACAGGCGCTGGAAGCAAAAATCGCCAAGCTGGAAGCGGAACAGGCGCGCAAGCTGAAGAAAACCGAAAAAGATTCGCTGAAAGATGAAGTGCTGCACTCTCTTCTGCCGCGCGCTTTCAGCCGTTTCAGCCAAACCATGATGTGGATCGACACGGTAAACGGTTTGATTATGGTGGACTGCGCCAGTGCCAAAAAAGCAGAAGATACGCTGGCATTACTGCGTAAAAGCCTGGGGTCGTTACCGGTTGTACCATTGAGCATGGAAAACCCGATTGAACTGACGCTGACCGAATGGGTACGCTCTGGTAGTGCGGCACAAGGCTTCCAGCTGCTTGATGAAGCCGAACTGAAATCGTTGCTGGAAGATGGCGGCGTGATCCGCGCGAAGAAACAAGATTTGACCAGCGAAGAAATCACCAACCACATTGAAGCAGGAAAAGTGGTGACTAAACTGGCGCTCGACTGGCAGCAGCGCATTCAGTTTGTGATGTGCGACGATGGTTCACTCAAGCGTCTGAAGTTCTGCGACGAGCTGCGCGATCAAAACGAAGATATCGACCGTGAAGATTTTGCCCAACGTTTTGATGCCGATTTCATCCTGATGACCGGTGAACTGGCAGCATTAATCCAAAACCTGATCGAAGGATTAGGTGGCGAAGCACAACGTTAATTGCTGATTTGCCTTTAATGCCGGATGCGACGCCTGCGGCGTCTTATCCGGCGTACGAATCCACACCAGGCATATAATCATTCGCTACGGCGGGCAATAATTTTTAGAGCAGCAATATTATGCGTTTTACGCCGTAACTGATCCAACCGTCTCATCCCTATTCGCCTGTCAGCGGCACGCAGAATATTCACTAACCCCCATTTATCGCTGGTAAATTGTTTCGTTAACAGCTCCGCTTTTGGGGTATCAATATATTCACGCAATAAATCAGAAATTGAACAAATATCCGTCAGATAAGGATACCAGCAAGTTTCACCATGAAAATTACGCACTCCACCATTGCCTGCCATAAAGTCTTTTGGGTAATCCCAGATCACGTCTTTATCCAACGTGATCCAATAACGCGGTAAATCGGTGCTTCCACCATTTTGGCTGCGCATGGGATAACGGGTACAGTGAATTTGCAGGTTGATCGTTGGCGTCAGTAAGTCATAAATCTCCCTCTGTAACTTGCTCCAGGGGCGTTGTGTCATTGTTTTTCCTCAAGCCGATTACGCGCTTCACTGCGAATTTGCCGCGTTGCCCCGGTTTTCACTAAATCACGTAACTGCGAAAGATCGGGCTGATCGACAAATAAGATTAATGATGGATCCTCTTTTAACCACGCCGTTTTCACATCGGCAGCCAACTGTGGATTATTAATAGCCAGCGCCCGATCCTGTGACTCAGTCAATGTCGTTAACAAAGAGGCTGGAGTATGTACATTGCGCAACGCCGTCTGCCGCAAATGATCATTGTGACTTTTCAGCAATCCGCACCACCATTCATCATCTGATTTATCTTTTATCGTATCCAGCTCCGCAAAAATATCGCTTTCCTCATGATTCCAGCGGTGTAATCCTCTTTCACTTTGTCTACGGGTGCTATTTTTCATACTGACAACAGACAACGCCCAGTCGGAGTTAAAACGATACTGTTGATCGAGTTTGTTGATAATTCCGGAGGGTAAATCTTTATTATCAAATAACTGGTTTCGCATCCGATAGCGGTATTCAGCAGGTAAATAAACCAGTAAATCGATGGCATTATTAAACATCTCTTCGTCAATAATACCATTATCAATCAGCGCCAGCTGTACTTCGTAGGCTTGCTCTTGATCTTCTTGCCGTTTACTCATCATTAATTTTAAGGTGTGTTGCCATAATTGTTTCTTATACTCCAGAGGTAATAATTTATCGCGTGCCAGCTCATACCAGATGCTGGGAATGTCATGCTGATTCAGTAGATAACTAATCACTTCCTTCGAGGTCAGATAACGCATGCCGTCACGTAAGTTGTGCACATCTTCTTTTGCCAAAGTCAGTTGACGCGACTCCGGCAAAGCGACCAATAACGCCTTCACGATATTTTTATTTTCTTTATTATCCAGATACATTTGTTCTGCGATACGTTCAACATCCTCTGTCCTCAGGGTCGCTGACAGTTGGGTGATTTTTAGTTCAGTAAGCGTCCGGGCTAATGCTTGACGAACTTTCAGCGATTTATCTTTACTCAACAACACCGCTTGTTGTGCGGTTAAATCGGTTCCGGTAATTCTTTCGCGTAACTCCGGATCTTCGCTATTTATCAATTCATCAACCACTGCAGTTGGAACCAGCCAGGCGTAATCGTAATGGCTGATTAATGTCTTGCGCACACTGAGAAAAGGGCTTTGACTTAACGACACAACAATATCAGGAGAAAGATTATCCTGTCTGGCCTGCTCCAGCTGTACGCTCTCGACGGGTACAGACATTAATTTTTTATTCACTTCGGCGGATATATTGCTGTTTTTAACCAGTCCTCTGGCAACAGCTTCATCTTTAATTAATTCATCGGTAAGCAAATGCATGTGTTGAGCAGGCCAGGACTGCGCCATTGATTCACGCGTCTGGTCATCAGGGTGCTGTAACAATTGCAGCATAACGGCGGTTGACAAACTTTCTATATGAGTCAGAAAACGTGCCACCAGTGGATCTTCATGCTTTATTTTATCCGCAAGGAAATTATCGAGTTTCCCCGTTTCAATCCATTGTAATTTCTCATTAATTTCAGGAGCAGCTTTATCTCGAAAAAGAGGTAAACCCTGAACGATATTGTCTACGACGCTATCATAGTCAGGATACGCATTGGAAATATTATCGGTTTCGATTTCACTATGATCATAAAGATTAGGCGTCACCAGTGAATAGGATTTTTGAATATTCTCGTCCCAGTTATATTCTTCACCGCTTTCATCTTCATTGATATAAAACTCAGCTTTGATGACCTCAAATTGCGTTGCTTTATCGGAAACAATAATGCCTCGCGCGCTAATTCCTTTCATCACTTCAAAGTTGTGATCATTATAATCAGCATAAACCAAACCTTTCGCTGTCATCTGACCTTTCACATACGCGAAATCATGATTAATAAAGTTGTCGACAATAACATTACCTAATACAATCAGATGACCATTACCTGACAGATAATCATCATAATCGCCGGAAATCGTTAAATTACCGTTCACCACCAGTTTATTTTGATTGCTGAAGTTAGCGGGTAATGATAGGTCACCATTATGATAATACCAGCGGATATTATCTTTTAGCATATAAGCAGCTTCCATACTATCGTTGGTTGCCGCTTTAACCACGTTGCGCTCATCTGCCGTCATAAGATGAAAGTCAGAGGTGATAAGGTCCTCGCTACTGATCCACTCTGTGGCACATGCATTGCCAGTCATAAAAAACACGACCATACAGATGACCAATATATTAATTCTATTCATAATCTTCACTGATATTTATATCAACCTTGATGAATTATGAATATATCGGAAATCGAAAAAATCGCAGCAAAGGAAATATTATTATGGGTTAAAGAGAGGATATTTCAGAAAAATGCCCTCCCGTTCAAGGGGAAGGCGGGGAATTACAGATAGCGGCACAGATAAGAGGTAGGTTCGGCAACTTGCAGATGAAACTCACTGTGACCGGGAACATGAAATACCGAACCGGCTTCGTACACTTGCCAGTCGGTCGCGTCAGGCAGTAACACATTCAGCGCGCCACTGATTACCGTCATCTCTTCCGGTTCAGCGGTGCTGAAGGTGTATTCGCCTTCAACCATAACACCTACGCTGGCGCGGCCAGTGCTACTGCTGGAAAAGCCGATCGATTTCACTTTGCCGGAAAAGTACTCATTACTTTGAAGCATAAACTGGCCCTGTCTGGTAGTTGAACATCTACTTCACTATAGGGGCCAGAGGCGCTGGCTGTCACGCAAAATTACACCAGTAATTCCGCAGCTAGCCGTGCAATCAATACGTTAGAGAGCAAGACAGGAACATCGAGCTGTTTTTGCAGTAAATCGCGATGACGTTGGTGAAATCCTAAACAATCCAGCATGATGACATCAGCCCCTTTTGCCAGTAATTCTTTCCCGGCATCAATGATTTTTTGTTCCGAATCATGAATGGGGTTACCCAATGAAAATACTGGCGGTTTCTGCAAAATTTGCCATTTTTGCGCCTGAACGGGCAGCATCTCCTCAACCGGAACGATAACCCCCACCTGATGATCTTCAACAATAGAGGAAACCAGCGGTGGCAATATTCGCGACGGCTCAAGAAAGATCGTATTACGCGCGGTCATACTCCTAATGTTTGCCGTACTCATTAATATAATGACGTCGTAACCCTGATTATCGAGCACTTCAACCACACCTTGCAGGTCTCGCTCCACTTTGCGACGCGAAACATGGGCCAGCTGGTTGTCATTTAATAATGTGAGAATTGTGTCTTCGCCTGCTTCTGGCGCGTACTCCGCCATCACTTCTTCGCGGCTTAACTTCCCCAGCAGGCTATGATGGGAAATATTATCTTCGTCAATGTATTCTGTCAGGAGCGGCAAAACTTCCTGCATAGGTACAATGCCGATGGTCAGAATCGCCAACGACGCACTCATTGTTCTTCCACCTTACTTTTATTTCGTCGTTAATTACCGGGCAAGCGCTAAGCACCACTGCCGACACTTACCTGTGCTACAAATGACAAAAAGCGTAGCAGCAGACCTGCACGGCATAATGTAAAGATTCCAAATGATTCCAGTAATGGATTGTTATTGTTTAATATTCTAATTATTTGAAAAACATGAATTGTGAAAAATGTGACGCAGATCCCTTGTGGTGGCACTCAGAATCCCTTCCGAGCAGTCTGATGCGGTCACTCTTTGTCAGGGTCCTCATAGCGTTTTTTCGCATCCATCGCTTCCTGAGCGGTCGGATGTTCACTGATCAACGAGTCTGGTTTAGGATGATCGGCTCTGAGTTGGTACCAGGTTACCGTCTGTCCTGGCTTTCCTTTTTCAATCGTCACTATATATGCTTCACGAGGATAAGGCGGTTTCGTTGGCATCGTTCTTCCTTATTTCACGGGATGAACGTTAAGTATAGGCGCTCGAAAATCAACAATTGCTCGTCTGTGCCAGGGCGCTGCGAATTTCAGAAATCACCTGGCTGGGTTCGTTTGTTGCGTCGATGATAATATGCGCAACTTCGCGATATAGCGCATCGCGTTCTTCCAGCACTTCCTGAACTTCTTCGCTCAGCGGTTTCCCCGTTAAGGTTGGCCGTAAATCTTCTTCCGGTGCAGCTTGCAGTCGGTTAACCAGGACTGATACTGGCGCACACAAATAAACCACGATCCCGTTATTTTGCATAAAGTGACGATTAAATTCCGTCAGGATAATGCCGCCGCCCGTGGCGATAACGGTGGATGGCGCAGTTACCGCTTCCAACGCCGCCGTTTCTCTGGCGCGGAATCCCGCCCACTCTTCCCTTTCGACGATCTCCGCGACCGTCATATTGAGCTGTGATTGCAACCACTGGTCGGTATCGACAAATCGACGGTTAAGCGAATCAGCAAGGGCCATTCCGACCGTTGTTTTACCACAGCCCCGAGGCCCGATCAGAAAAAGAGGTTGTGTCATCGTGGGTTTTCCCCAATAGGTCGCAATGCGGCGAAAGCCGGTGTCATGAGAATAGCGATCATACCATCAAACTAGTACAATTTCGATTGTAAAGAAAAAATTCCACTTAAAGTGAAAATTTTAATACATCCCTTACTATACCAATAAATTTTCAAGAATGAAGTGTAAATAATAAATTACATTCAGCCACGACTACGTTGCACTTCCAGCCACCACTTCTCCAGCTCCGCGGCAAAGGCCTGGCGGTCACGTTGTGAAAGGCTATCTGGTCCCCCGGTCTGGATCCCACTGGCGCGTAAGGTATCCATAAAATCGCGCATCGTCAGGCGCTCACGAATGGTCGCTGGTGTGTAACGTTCGCCGCGTGGATTAAGCGCCGCAGCGCCTTTCTCGATGGCTTCAGCAGCCAAAGGAATATCTGCGGTGATCACCAAATCGCCCGCTTCACTCTGCCGGACAATTTCGTTATCGGCAACGTCGAAACCTGCCGCGACGCGCAGCGTTCGAATAAATCGCGAAGGCGGTACGCGTAAACTCTGGTTTGCTACCAGTACCAGCGGCATCTGCATACGTTCAGCCGCGCGATACAAAATCTCTTTAATTACATTGGGACACGCGTCGGCATCCACCCAAATTGTCATAAAGTCATCCTTTGTTGGGTAATTCTCTATTGTGTCGCGCTTTTGCCTTCCGGCATAGTTCTGTTTATGCTTCTGCCAGCGATTATCAAAACAATGAATTTCACGGCAGGAGTGAGGCAATGGAAAAGAAAATCGGTTTTATTGGCTGCGGCAATATGGGAAAAGCCATTCTCGGCGGTCTGATTGCCAGCGGTCAGGTGCTTCCAGGGCAAATCTGGGTATATACCCCCTCCCCGGATAAAGTCGCCGCCCTGCATGACCAGTTCGGCATCAACGCCGCAGAATCGGCGCAAGAAGTGGCGCAAATCGCCGACATCATTTTTGCCGCCGTTAAACCAGGCATCATGATTAAAGTGCTTAGCGAAATCACCTCCAGCCTGAATAAAGACTCTCTGGTCGTTTCTATTGCAGCAGGTGTCACGCTCGACCAGCTTGCCCGCGCGCTGGGCCATGACCGGAAAATTATCCGCGCCATGCCGAACACTCCCGCACTGGTTAATGCCGGGATGACCTCCGTAACGCCAAACGCGCTGGTAACCCCAGAAGATACCGCTGATGTGCTGAATATTTTCCGCTGCTTTGGCGAAGCGGAAGTAATTGCCGAGCCGATGATCCACCCGGTGGTCGGTGTGAGCGGTTCTTCGCCAGCCTACGTCTTTATGTTTATCGAAGCGATGGCCGACGCCGCCGTGCTGGGCGGGATGCCACGCGCCCAGGCGTATAAATTTGCCGCTCAGGCGGTAATGGGTTCCGCAAAAATGGTGCTGGAAACGGGAGAACATCCGGGGGCACTGAAAGATATGGTCTGCTCACCGGGAGGCACCACCATTGAGGCGGTACGCGTACTGGAAGAGAAAGGCTTCCGTGCCGCCGTGATCGAAGCGATGACGAAGTGTATGGAAAAATCAGAAAAACTCAGTAAATCCTGATGACTTTTGCCGGACGTCAGGCCGCCACTTCGGTGCGGTTACGTCCGGCTTTCTTTGCTTTGTAAAGCGCCAAATCTGCCGATTTCAACCACTCACGATAGTGACTCATTTGTGGGTTCAGCGGCGCAACCCCCACACTAATCCGTAACATCACCTGCGGCGTATTCGGCAGGCGTAACGTATTTAATCCTTCATGTACCCGTAACATGGCGGTAATGGCGCTCTCAGCTGGCGTACCGGACATGATCACCGCAAACTCATCGCCACCAAACCGACCAATCACATCGCTACCGCGCAGGGTAATTTGTAATTGTCGGGTAAGCGCCACAATCGCTTCATCGCCCACATCATGGCCCCAGGTATCGTTGATGCTCTTGAAATGGTCGATATCGATAATCAGTAACGTCGCATCGCGGTTATGCCGCCGACAGTTATCAAATTCATTGCGTAACATCGTTTCCCAATGACGTCGGTTATACACGCCCGTCATACCGTCGCGGGTACTCATGACCTGCAACCTGCGTTTATGTTCCGCCAGTTTGGTTGCCGTCTGGTAGCTGACCCAGCCAAACAGCAGAGGATAAATGACGATAATGGGAAGGGAGAGCCACCATTCCAGCGGCGCACTATTGAACGACACGGTGATGCCCGTCAATTCGAGGGTGACAAGGCAGGAAACCACCATCAACACCAGACCCGCGACAAACAGACGGGGGCCGCCTGCCCCCATCAAATTCAGACACATAATCATCAACATCGCGGTGGAAGGCAGCACGTTTACGCCCATTACGCCTACCCACATTCCCGCTAATACTGCATCGGTTTTTAAGTTATAAATTTCCCGGCTAAGCGGATCGACAGCCCTACTCGCAATCTGCCAGGCTAAATGCGGCCAGACGAACGCCCAGCCGACCAACACCAGCCACCACCAGCCCGGCGGCGGGTGCGAAACCAGCGTTGAAGCAATCGGTAAGAACATGCCAGCCAGGCCAACCGCGCGGGGTAGTCTGACGCGACGGGCGAAGCGCAGCCCGGACCGCTGATGTTCGTTTTGAGGAGTTAAAGGAGGTTCCTCCCCATGCGCCGCCGCTTTTTTGAAAAAGTTTTCATCATTCATTATTTTTGGGAACATTCAGAAACAATTTTCCCAAATTATAGAGACGGGGCTAAAGGCAGAAGTATGAAATTTCGGGTGAGCCATTTTCGTAGCTCACCCGTTAGCACTATCAGGTATCAGGCGGCTTTCTTGAGGCAGGCGCTCATAAACTTATTACGATCATCACCTTTCAGAGATTGTTGCGTTGCTTGATTATTACATTCGCGCATCTTTTGCTGCTGTGGCGTCAAACTTTTTTCACCAGGCGCAGACTTGCTGTTCTTCAGGCAATCACTCATGTAGGTCTTACGAGCATCCCCTTTCAACGCTTGCGCCGTCGCCTGCTGATTACAGGAGGTCATACGCTGTTGTTGCGGGGTTAAGGTTCTCTCGGCAGCGCCGACGGTGGTTAAAAAAACCAGTCCGAAAAGCAAGGTAACCAGTAATGTTATTTTCATAGCACCATCCCTCTTCATGTTTTAACCATGAGCGTTTGCGCCCGTGATCTGCCATTAAGTCTGGTTGCTAACCGCAAAAAAACCACCCGACAGCGAAAATTCACCGCCGGGCGCGGTTTTATTTCAGCCCCAGGGCGGCTTTCATGGTGTAGAAGAGATCGGTCTGGTCGGTCAGTCCAACGACATTGGCGGCATGTGGGCCATACGCCGCAATACGCAGCTGACTACCGGTATGTTCTTGTGAATCCTCTTCGGAGTTCCCGTAACTCATCACCATCACTGCGCCATCTTTGGTATTTAGCGCCTGGGTGAGGCCCGGCGCTTTGGTGTCCGGCGCGACAATCTGGCTGGCGTGGGCGTGATCAGCGGTGACTATGACCAGCGTGTTGCCATCCTTTTTAGCGAATTCCAGCGCCCGTTGTACGGCTTCGTCGAGATCGACCGTCTCGCCAATTTGCCCACAAGGATTCGCCGCGTGATCCTGTTTATCGATTGATGCACCTTCAACTTGCAGGAAAAAGCCTTTCTCATTTTTACTCAACAATTCAATGGCTTTATCAGTCATCTGCGCCAGGGTCGGTACGCTGTCATTACGTTGCGGATTAGGCGTACAGGTAACTGCGGGCTTGTCGATATTGCCGTGGTACGTTGCTTTCGGTCCTTGCCAGCGCACTGGCATATTGCCGTCAGCAAACAGTCCTAGCAGGGGTTTTTGCTGGTTCGCTTCCGTCACCGCATTCAGTGAGGCAGCATCGCTCACCAACTGATAACCACGCGCCTGTGCCTGTTCACGCAGCGTTTTTCCCTGCCATTCACCGGCGGTTGCCATTTCCGCAAAGGTTTTTGCGCCGCCGCCAAGCGTAACATCGACACGGGCGTTAAGCAGCTGTTCTGTAATCGATCCTTTTCCGCCTTTTTCCAGCGCGTTCCCCGGACATTTTTCACTGGTCGCGCTCGGACCGTAGCATTTGCGCGAAGTCACATGCGCCACCAACGCGGCGGGAGTGGCATCCTGCAACTCTGCGGTAGAAACGTTACCGGTCGCCAGCCCTGCGGCTTTTGCCATTTCCAGAATCGTTGGGTGATCTTTTTCATGAATATCGACCCCCAATGCGCCATTATAGGTTTTGACACCGGTTGACCAGGCAGTTGCTGATGCAGCCGAGTCGGTAACGTAGTCCGGTTTGCCGGTTTTTTTATTCAGCGCATAGTGAGTGTATTGCCCGGTAAGCGGTAAGGCATCAATACCTTTAAAAAAGCCGCCCGCACCTTCGGCATAATTACGTGCGGCAGTAATTTCCGAATCCCCCATCCCATCGCCAATCAGCAAAATAATATTTTTTGCAGGCTTATCGCTAAGAGAATCACGTAGAGCGGCGCTCTGATCACCCGTTAAGCGGCGAGCACCGCCGGGTGCAGTAATATCGCCCTGAGCAGCCCGGTTTTCCAGAATAGGCATTTCTGGTGTCCGGGCTTTTGTCACAGGGGTAAACAGTAACGGTAAGAGTGCCAGTGCAATAGTGCTTTGTTTCACTTTATTTTCTCCATGTACAAATACATTAAAAAATAAAAACAAAGCGACTATAAGTCTCAGCCGTGACAGCTTTATGACAGCTGTTGAAAAGATTACCTTTTTACTGACGAGGATGCTTCAATAACTTCTTTACATAATCGCGCAGCAGCTCCGTATCGTCGTCAGGAATGCTGGCATCGGGCTTTACCTCGTAAAGTGCCCCCTCTACCTGATCAATCAACCGCTGTTGGTCATTTTGCGCCATATTACGAAGCATTGCAGTGACGATAATCTCCAGTGCTTCTACCTGCGCGCACAGTTCTTTCGACTCTTCTTCTTTTTGGGCAAGCTTAAATAACAACTCAGCAATGAGATTTTTCATGTCTGTATTTCCTTATCCAAAGTATGGAGAAGTTAACATTATGCTTCACAACTTCATAGTGTCTGGAGGTAGTATTTTTATGACGAATGAAATACTTTGCGCAAATATTTTTCCATATTTATCAGCGAAACGTTTCTCTTATTTAAATAAGTAACCATACAAAGTATAGGTTTTTAATTATCAACCTTTATTATAAGTAAAAGTTATGAAATATATTCTCTTTGCTAACTTATAATTAAGAGAAAAAAACTCACTGCATGGCCATTTAAACCAGGAATAAATTAGCTTCCCGTTCATCATTTTTGTGATCTTGCGCACATCTTTGAGATAACGCACTTTCTTCACCAGTACGTTGCACACTTTGTCAGTAGAAGATTGCAACATTCTGTCAGAAGGCCGCGAATCCCCCGTTTTGTCGTGGTAATGTATGCACTTTGTGTTAGACGGGATAGGTTTTCAAGATGGAAAAACTGCGGGTAGGAATCGTTTTTGGTGGTAAATCAGCGGAACATGAAGTGTCTTTGCAATCGGCAAAAAACATTGTCGATGCCATTGATAAAAGTCGCTTCGACGTTGTGCTGCTGGGCATTGATAAACAAGGGCAATGGCACGTCAGCGATGCCAACAATTATCTGCTAAATGCAGACGATCCTGCCCATATTGCGTTGCGCCCTTCGGCGACCAGTCTTGCGCAGGTGCCTGGTAAACATGAGCATCAGCTTATCGACGCGCAAAACGGTCAGCCATTGCCGACGGTGGATGTCATTTTCCCGATTGTTCACGGTACGCTAGGCGAAGATGGTTCCTTGCAGGGAATGCTGCGGGTCGCCAATTTACCGTTTGTGGGTTCTGATGTTTTAGCGTCAGCGGCCTGTATGGATAAAGATGTCACCAAACGTCTGCTACGCGATGCCGGGCTGGACATTGCGCCATTTATTACCCTGACACGCACCAATCGTCAAAGCATCAGTTTTGCCGAAGTGAAGTCAAAACTGGGGTTACCGCTGTTTGTAAAACCCGCTAACCAAGGCTCTTCTGTTGGTGTCAGCAAAGTAACCAGTGAAGAAGAGTACGCAATTGCCGTCGATCTGGCGTTCGAGTTCGATCATAAAGTGATCGTTGAGCAAGGGATCAAAGGTCGTGAGATCGAATGCGCGGTTCTGGGCAACGACAATCCGCAAGCCAGTACCTGTGGCGAGATCGTACTAACCAGCGATTTCTATGCCTACGACACCAAGTACATTGACGAAGATGGCGCGAAAGTGGTGGTTCCGGCAGCCATTACGCCTGAAATTAACGATAAGATCCGGGCAATTGCCGTTCAGGCTTATCAAACGTTGGGTTGCGCAGGCATGGCGCGTGTAGACGTGTTTTTAACCCCAGAGAACGAAGTGGTAATCAACGAGATCAACACACTGCCAGGCTTCACCAACATCAGTATGTATCCGAAGCTGTGGCAAGCCAGCGGTTTGGGTTACACCGACCTGATCACACGTCTGATCGAGTTGGCGCTGGAGCGTCACGCTGCGGATAACGCATTGAAAACCACAATGTAATTTTTAAATGCCCAATAACTGTTATTGGGCATTTAAGACTGTAAGATTGCCTGATGCGCTTTGCTTATCAGGCCTACAAGATAATTGCAATATACTGATTTTGTAGGCAGGATAAGGCGTTCGCGCCGCATCCGGCAAAAACAACGAGCACTTTGTCAGCCCCCAGAACGCCCAATCCTCTGTTATTGGGCGTTTTCAGTTTCTTCATCGCGACGACGAATAATCAGCCCCGCGAGCCAGAAACTAATCACCCACGTCACCAGACCAACGGCATAGGTCTGCCAACCTTTTGCTTCAAATCCCAGTAACCCCACCACGCCATTAAGAATGAATATCAGGCCAATGGCGAACGCATAGTAGTGCCAGTCACGGCGAATTTTTACAGGCAGACTCATGGCAGCTCCGTTAACGAAAAATAACATCTTCGCATAATCGATAACTTACGTCTGTGGGGTAGACAGCATTTCCCGTATCGTTAAAAAGTTTAACTTAAAGTTACCGTTTTGTGACTCGTGACAAATATTCCCGCTTCGGGAATATTCCCAACATCAATTTACCATGATTCTGATATTGACAATCTAAATGACCTGTCAGACTTGCCATAAGCCGCTGGTATCACACCAGAAGAGAAGCAGATGACTTCCGGAGGTTTTATGGCTGATTTCACCCTTTCAAAATCGCTGTTTAGCGGAAAATATCGCAATGCCTCTTCTACGCCTGGCAACATTGCCTATGCGTTGTTTGTGCTGTTTTGCTTTTGGGCTGGGGCGCAATTGCTGAACCTGTTAGTGCATGCGCCCGGCGTCTATGAGCGTTTAATGCAGGCTCAGGAAACAGGCCGCCCACGGGTGGAAATTGGTTTAGGTGTCGGTACCATTTTCGGACTGATCCCATTTTTAATTGGCTGCTTCATTTTTGCAGTGGTGGCGCTATGGCTGCACTGGCGACATCGCCGCCAGTAAGATTTACTTGCCAGATAGGACCTAAAACGCTTTATCTGGCATGACATTCCTGTTTGATCACTGTTTCATACAACGCGCACGCCGTTCGTCTACGCGCTTCGCAAACCAGGCCGTAGTCAGGTTGCGGGTGATTTTCGGGCTTTCCAGTTGAATGCCAGGCAACATTTCGCGGGGTAGTGATCTACCCGTTTTCGCTTCGGCAAGTTGATAAACTTTCTTGTACAGCGCCGTCTCCTCAAAAGAGAAGCTGTCCCCTTTCTCTAACTGACGGCGAATTTCGCTGTCGCTCATCCCCAGTTTGCCTGCCAGTTTTCGCGTTGCCAGCTCTGTTTTCCCAGGTTCTTTACTGTCGTAACGAATTAAATCACCGTCCAGCGCCAGCTTTATGCCAGTGGCCTTACTGACCGCGTTCTGAAAAGCGGCATTACGGCTGGCGTACCAGCCAGCGTTAAAATCGGCAAAACGGTATATCGGCGCGCTATAACTGGCGGGATAATTCAGTAAATGGTAAGTTCCGAACCACAATCCGCCGCGGCGACTGAAGACTTCCTGACGGACTGTACCGTCCATTTTCCACGGATACCCTTTGGTATGCTGTTCGGCAAACGCAATGCTGACCTGCATCGGTCCACCGGTACGCACTGGATTAAGCGAACCAAACAGCGTCTGCCCCATTGGCACCATGCTGATCAAATCGTCAAAAATCGCGCTTAATTGCTTTTCTGTACGCACAGAATCTAACCGCTCACTATAACTTTTGCCGTTTGGCGATTTGATTTTTAGCGCGGTATGAACCAGAAAAGCAGGGATGTGCATCCGTTCGGCACGACGGTCAATCTCTTGCCATGCTATCTTGCTTAAGCCCGGAACGGGCGGATCTGCCTGATAATTTGACTCCTGCTGCGCCACCGCCAGCACCGAGCAGACATTTTCCAGCGTCGGTGCCAGCCCCTGACTTTCAAACGTGGTGGCAAGATCTTTCGCCCAGGCATCGCGGTCTTTCACGCTCGCGGGCATCTTCTGCCGCACGACGCTCGCCACATCTATCGCTTTTTCGCCCTTTTTCAACGGTTGCGGAGCCTGACTACTACACCCTGCTAAAACCAGAACCGCCAACAACGAAAGCGAAGATAGATGATTGACGCGCGACATTACTTCTCCTTTTTAACTCAAGGTATGGGTTACTTCCTGAATTTTGTCACCATCCAGCTCATGTTCAAAGCTGCGCAGACGTTTGTAGATAGACATCAACTCAACCAGCGTGGTCCATGAGTTAATCAGGTACTGAAAAGCACCGCGAACCTGACCAAAAACGTTGGTAATCTGCGTCATCAGGCCGAGCGTAATCGTACCGGCAACAATCGACGGAAACAGCAAGAACAAACCGAAAACGTTATCGACCTGCAAATAGAGAATGCGGGCGATGTTGAAATACATATAGTGAAAATAGAGGCGGAAATAGTTTTTCCGCACGGCGCTAAACAGCTCGCGTACCGTAGGCGGCGTCGCGCGCGATGCATCGTCTTCACCATAAACCAACTCTTTACGGTAGGCAGCTTCTACACGCTGATTTTTAAACTCCAGTCCCGGCAGTTTGATCCCAACCACTGCCAGTAATCCGGTCCCCATCAACGACCATACGATAGCAGCAATCACCAGACCATACGGAATATGCCCGACAATCGGCAGCTCTGGCACATGCGCAGAGAGCGTTACCAGTACCGGCAGGAAGGCGATCAACGTCATAATAGCGTTGATAAAACTGACGCCCATATTCTCAAGCGTTGAAGCAAAACGCATGGTGTCTTCCTGCACACGCTGGGCGGCACCTTCGATATGACGCAGTTGTTGCCAGTTCGCCATGTAATATTCGTTCATCGCCGTACGCCAGCGGAACACGTAGTGACTGACAAAGAAGTTGTTCAGCACACTGATCACCACCGCGATCAGCGCAATCCCCAGAAAGACACCCACTTCGCGGTAAAATTGTTCGATAGTGACTTTATGCGGCGAACTTAGCGCAGTTTGAATCAGATCATAAAACGGCGCATACCAGGCGTTGACGGCAACTCCAACTTCTACCAAAAACCAGGTGACGAAGATAATCAACGCAGTACCGAGTATTGACCAGTATTGCCAACGATGCGGGCTATAAATAAACCAGAACAGTGCAAAAAGCCCTACGCAAACAATGTAGTAAGCGTAAAAAATCAGGAAATCTAACGACCAGAAACGCGCGGCGCTAATTGGGATCTGCCCGGAAGCTCCGGTGATGCGCGCCACCCAATCTCCCCCACCGGCTTGCCAGAAGATAACGGCAATCAATGCCCAAACAAAGGCCGAGAGAAAAAACGTTCCCGGCTTTGGGAAAAAAGACTTAAACATATGCACTCCTGCTAACTTCTTATCGTTTTAACAACTGCTGTGTATTAACCGCATGACCGCTACAAAGAATCAGCCAAATGAAACCGCCCATTGTGACCCATAGCAAGGCGCATAGTTCGCCAGCCTGACCATAAGAATTGTTTCGACGGATTTCACAAACCAAAGATTATTTACATTAGCGGATTAACACGCGCAGGATCACAAATGCAGGCATTGGTGAGCAGGAAAAAGATCGTGTTTACGCGCCGTTACGTTTTTAACACTATTATTGCACTAATTCGCCCTTTGCAATCCATCAATGAGTAGTATAAATACGCTCAGTTACCTTCATTCAATCTATGGACACCACCGTTGAAACGTAGTCTGCTTTTTTCTGCCGTGCTTTGTGCGGCGTTATTGACCCCCGTCCATGCGGCGCAGCCGATCACTGAACCGGAGTTCGCCTCTGATATTGTCGATCGTTATGCCGATCATATTTTTTATGGCAGTGGTGCCACGGGGATGGCGCTGGTTGTTATCGACGGTAACCAGCGCGTCTTTCGCAGTTATGGCGAAACGCGCCCGGGTAATAACGTTCGCCCGCAGCTGGATTCGGTCGTGCGTATTGCTTCGCTCACCAAGCTAATGACCAGTGAGTTGCTGGTGAAATTGCTCGACCAGGGGACCGTGAAGTTAAACGATCCGCTAAGTAAATATGCTCCGCCAGGCGCACGCGTACCGACCTACAATGGGACGCCCATTACGCTGGTGAATCTGGCAACCCATACCAGCGCCCTGCCCCGTGAACAGCCCGGTGGCGCGGCACATCGTCCGGTGTTTGTCTGGCCAACGCGCGAGCAACGCTGGAAATACCTTTCTACGGCGAAGCTGAAAGCCGCGCCAGGCAGTCAGGCGGCGTACTCTAACCTTGCGTTCGACCTGCTGGCAGATGCACTTGCGAATGCGTCTGGCAAGCCTTATACCCAGTTGTTTGAAGAGCAGATTACCCGTCCATTGGGGATGAAAGACACGACCTACACTCCATCGCCGGATCAGTGCCGACGTTTAATGGTTGCTGAGCGCGGTGCCAGTCCATGCAATAACACGCTGGCGGCAATTGGCAGTGGCGGCGTCTATTCCACGCCTGGCGATATGATGCGCTGGATGCAGCAGTATTTGTCATCTGATTTTTATCAGCGCAGTAACCAGGCAGATCGCATGCAGACGTTGATTTATCAGCGAGCGCAGTTTACAAAAGTGATTGGCATGGATGTCCCCGGCAAAGCGGATGCGCTTGGTTTAGGCTGGGTATATATGGCCCCGAAAGAGGGTCGTCCAGGGATTATTCAGAAGACAGGTGGTGGTGGCGGTTTCATTACCTATATGGCGATGATCCCGCAGAAGAATATTGGCGCATTTGTGGTGGTCACTCGTTCGCCATTGACGCGCTTTAAAAATATGAGCGATGGCATCAATGACCTGGTGACCGAACTGAGCGGGAATAAACCGTTGGTCATCCCCGCGTCCTGATTAATACTCTGAAGGCAAACGGTTGATAGCGACCAGTTTGCCTTTATTCATTTCGATATAGCCGCCTTTACGTAAAGCAGCGAGAACTTCTGCGACGACAGAACGCGATATGCGTGTACGTTGATGGATATAATTCATCACGCCAATACGTGAGCGTAATTCTTCATTCCAGTCAATCATTGATAATAACGTGGCGCGGATTTGTTCGTAGGAATTATGTCCAATGAGCTGCACATCGCGTAATTCCAGAATTCTATTTTGCCAGGCTAACCAGTAAAAAGCGTCTCGCCAGAGTTGATTTTGTTCAATAAGCGTAATGGTTTGTTTGGCTGGCAGATGATATCCCGTACAATTTCCTTCTGATATTAATTTGTATGGTATATCGTTTTTCATCAATCCATCAGCCAGCCCCATAATAAAAGGTGCCAGGGTAATACCGATAAGTACGTTTTCTTCTCTACGCAGAGATATAATGCCTTCTAAAATAACGAAAGTATCTTCGCTATTGACATCACTTGAAAATATAACTTGCTTTTCATTATTAAACTCGAAGCGCGTGCCGTATCTGGACAAACATTTATCGAGCTTACCAAATTCCTGAAGAGGTTTAACTACAGATAACATTTGCGCGTCCTTTGCAGTAATGCCCGTCAAATCCTTGACGGGCATTATTTAGATTAAATTACCTATTTCTTCGGAGTGAAGAATATTACCAGGTATATTTAACACCCACATTCGCGGACCAGTCTTGATCTACGTCACCACCACCGAGGTAGTTAGCATCGGTATAGGCGCTGAAGTTCTTGGTGAAGCTGAACTGAGTACCCAGACCAACACGTACCGCAGACCCTTCAGTACCGTTATCGATGGAATCACCGTTCACATCGTTATCGTTGTTAGAGTCGTCGTAGACGTAAGCCAGTTTGAAGTACGGAGTCAGAGCCTGGTCTTCGCTGTAGGTGAAGGTATAACCTGCATCTACACCCAGTTCATAACGCATGCTGTCGTAAGACTGACCATCAACTTTCATGTCGTTGCTCAGCTGGTAATCATCACCAGACTGGAACAGACCAGAAACGCTGCCGTAAGGAGTCACGTAACCTGCATCACCCAGTTTGAAGTCGTAACCGGCTTTCAAACCGAAGCCCCAAGCGTCGGAGTTGGTGCTACCGTCAACGTAAGTACCGTTGCTCATGGTTGCAGACAGGTCGTTGTTGAAGTGAGAGTAGCTCAAGCTACCATCAACAAAGACGTTGTTCGCGAAGTGAGCAGAAGAGTAGATGTAGGCAGTCTGGCTGTCTTGATCCACCTGACCAGAACGGTCATTCATATCACCTTTAGCGAAGCCTGCAGCCGCACCGACGATCCACTTAGCGTTGTTACCGTCAATTTTGGTATCAACACCGACCATGATGCCGTTAACATCCTGATCATAGTTGATGGTGCCGTTGTCGCCGTTGAAGTTACCACCGAAGTAGCTTACCCATGCGCCGCCGTTATCAGCCAGACCATGACGAGAGTTGGTCAGACGAGTACCAACGGTGTCTTGTTCCAGGTTCCAGATATTGGTGTTTGCAGACGGGATGCTCAGCGCCATGTTAGCGTAGTCGGTCAGCTCCATCTGTTGCAGAACAACGGTGTTACCGCGCTGCTCAGCCTGATAGGTGTATGCACCCAGGTCAGCTTTGTTAGCAGCAGAGAAGGTCGCGTTGGTGTTGACGTCGTTTACGTAGATAATTTCTTTATCTTTGTAATCAGCGATTGCGCCAGCGCCAGTTGCGTTGTCGATACGAACTTTGTAGTTACCAGTTGCAGCAACAACGTTGTCAACAGAGCTGTTATCCAGTTCAGTACCATTGTCTACATCGCCGTTACCGTTGATAGTCAGGTGACCATCAGAGTTCATAGCAACAATACCGTAACCGTAGTTAGACTTGGTAGTATCCCAGGTACGGTCGTTCACAAGATCAGCGTTCAGAACATAATCGCTGCTGTTGATGTCGAACACACCAGCAACTACGTTGCCGTTGTGGTCAGCGATGTTGCCGCTAGTCAGTTCCAGTTTATCTGTACGGAAAGCTTCAGTATCGAACTGATCAACATTCACATCCAGCACACCACCGTTAGTCACAGTGATAGTATTGGTATACAGATTAGAATAATTATTCCAACCAGTAGATTCGGTTAAATTAACAGTACTGTAGCTATCAACAGTCAGGTGGTCTGTAGCAACCACGCCATTTTCACCAATATTCAGTGAAGAACCGTTGGTTAAACCAATGGTATCTGATACCAGAGAGGAATCAGTAACATTTACCTGAGAGCCATTATTTACAGCTAATGTATCAATTACTGAACTATTAACGGTATTCCATTCTGAACTATTGTTCAGTGCTACGTTAAATACGCCGCTCTGGAATACTTTGTTGTCAATAATACGGCCCCAATCATTAGCTTCGATGGTGGCACCAGGGGTCAGGCTGTTCGGCGCAACGTCATACATATCTGCCGGAGCAATTACTTCAGCACTCATGTTTGCTGAACCAACCCACTTACTACCGTTATTCAGAGTAATGTTCAGTTCGTCAACGTTCTGAGCGTCATCTACCCAACCGCCGTTGGTATCAAGGACGCCGTCGCCGTTACTGTCATGACCGGTGGAATAGAAGAATACGCCATCGTTATTCCAGTGACTTGTAAATTCGACATCACCCAACAGAGTTGAATGGTCAAAGTTTACATTGTTTTTCATGGAATAATTTGAGCCAGCATTGTCAGTGAATGACAGTGCTACGTCATTCTGGCCACCATTACCAGCGTAATCACTTGGTTCAGCAGATTTACCGAAGAAGCCATCACTTTCTTCCAGCGGAGTCTGTGATCCTGAAGTTACAGTGGAGTTAGACACATTAATGTTGTTGTCCCACTGATGATATTCGCTAGTATAAGTCGTGTTGCTTGTGTTGCCTTCAGACAGCGCAATACCAGCAACACGGGAGTTGTTGGTAATATTGATATTGCTTTCAACATCAAGATTTACTGCAACACCCAGAGCGGTATAGAACGTTTCATTGGTTGACTTAGATTTATCACCATCAAGATATGTGTCAGTGAAGTAAAGCGCTTCATAGTCATCATCAATGGTGGAATTGGATACGTTCAGAGTGAATACATCACCATCGTACCAATTGTAGTCAAGGTCAGTAGTGGTTCCATTATGGAAAGTGTAGCCGTTATAAATCTGTGGTGATGTAACTTCACCTTTCTCATTAACTTTTTCAGGCGTAATGCTGTAATAACCAAATGGCAGTTCAGAGGTGATTGCCCCATGAATTACTGAATTGCTGATATCTACCTGGTTAACAGAACCGCTAGCGTAATCATGATTCAAGTAATAAGTAGAAATGGTACCGTTAACGGTATCGCCTTTAAAGACGGTATCGAAATCACCATTGGCATTGTTATAGTAAACAAAACCATTGTAAGTTACGTAGTTACCATCTGAACCCATCGGGTCCATACCGCCAACATCGGCAATTCCATCATTGTCAGTGTCATACGGCCAAACTAAATCGGTCGTGGTGTTGTCATGATACCCCCAGGTATCATAGTTTGCTGCATTAGCCTGAGAGGTGATAGCCAGAGTGCAAGCCAATGCTAATTGTGATACTACAAGTTTCTTTTTCCAGGAGTGCATTTGTCATCCCTCCTCAGGGACGTAATAAGTTGATCCATCAATTATCAATGCATAGAAAACATATTATGTTTCGCGTTTACGATTATGCGGCGTTATAGAGGAATGGTTCAATTATTCTTTCCCCTAAGTCCGATTGCGGACATATATAAAGCACGTGAACACACATAAAGAAATAAATAACAAAAATACATTATTTCAATAGGTTAATGAAAGCGCCAATTTTAAAGCATAGACCATAAAAATATAAAACACACAAACCAGACAAATAATCTATCAATAACCAATGAACTTTAAATCATTCCGTTTTTGATAACGCAACCAAATCCCCAAAAACAATAATCT
>NZ_JABWMS020000308.1:0-267 GCF_013369155.2 Escherichia sp. 94.0001
CCTTCACCCATTTCGGATCATTCGGGTCGCTAATCCCTGCAACAAATTCACCACGTGATGCGGCGAGCAACTGATTGGCGTCAGGCTGGCTGATATTGGCTGCCTGCATAATTTTCTTTACTTCGTCAGCGGTAACTTTTACCGGTTCTGGTTGTTCAGAATTTTGTGCGGTATTTGCATTTTGCGGTAAGCCTGTGTATGTGCCATTTTTTCGGGCAAAATATTCTTCTTTTGTGATTTCAGTAGCCCCGGCAGCCAGCGCCTTAT
>NZ_JABWMS020000309.1:0-264 GCF_013369155.2 Escherichia sp. 94.0001
AACCACCACGACAGCATGGTACCAGCAGGATCCCCGCGTTATTCGGGATATACGGGAGCAGTTTTTTGGCAATATGTAAACCCTGGCCGACACAGCCGTACTGCCCTTTGCTCAGGTCAGCCCTCGGATGATTCAGCGTACTCATATCCTGCACATCATGCAGACAGTGGTCAGCCGGAATAATATCGTTATATCTGCAGGCAGCCCCGCCCGGCGTCACTGTACTGCGGCGCGCCAGCTGTTTAATGCGCGGATCCGGAGCAT
>NZ_JABWMS020000310.1:0-263 GCF_013369155.2 Escherichia sp. 94.0001
CCAGGCCGCATCCAGTGCCAGTTTCGGGTCAATTATCAGGTTTTCCACCAGGATCTGCCCCATAGCTTTCACCGGATCGGGAAGACCATCCTCCATATATTCAATACCATGAGATATCACCGCGGGCGGAGGCATCTCCGGATTGTTTTCGTCCGGCTGTGGTATTGCAGCCACCTCACGGCGACGGGGTTTATCCTCCTGCTCTGATTTTTTCTGCCGGTAAACAGGAACCTCATCCACCTCCACCGTTTCGCACTGTTTAC
>NZ_JABWMS020000311.1:0-263 GCF_013369155.2 Escherichia sp. 94.0001
CCAGGCCGCATCCAGTGCCAGTTTCGGGTCAATTATCAGGTTTTCCACCAGGATCCTCCCCATCGCTTTTACCGGATCAGGAAGACCGTCTTCCATGTAATCAATACCTGGCAGTGGTGTGAGACTTTGCCGGTCATCAGGCGGCAGTGAAACCGGGGGGTTCTTTTCCGCCGGAGGGGCTTCCTGATGGCACTCCTCCGTCTGCATCTTTTTCTGCCGGTAAACAGGAACCTCATCCACCTCCACCGTTTCGCACTGTTTAC
>NZ_JABWMS020000312.1:0-261 GCF_013369155.2 Escherichia sp. 94.0001
TCCCGAATAACGCGGGGATCCTGCTGGTACCATGCTGTCGTGGTGGTTCGGCATTCACCCAGGGCGCGGAGGGGACATTCAGTGCGGACACGGGGGCCAGCCAGGATTCGGCACGCTGGGGTGTGGGTAAACCGTTATATCAGGACCTGATTGCGCGCACTAAAGCTGCATTACAGAAGAACCCGAAAAATGTGTTGCTGGCGGTGTGCTGGATGCAGGGAGAGTTTGACATGAGCGCCGCCACCCACGCACAGCAACCTG
>NZ_JABWMS020000313.1:0-261 GCF_013369155.2 Escherichia sp. 94.0001
CAGGTTGCTGTGCGTGGGTGGCGGCGCTCATGTCAAACTCTCCCTGCATCCAGCAGACGGCCAGCAGAACGTTTTTGGGATTTTTCTGCAATGCCGCTTTTGTGCGGGAAATCAGATCCTGATATAACGGCTTGCCCACCCCCCAGCGTGCCGAATCCTGACTGGCCCCCGTGGACTCGCTGAATGTCCCCTCCGCGCCCTGGGTAAATGCCGAACCACCACGACAGCATGGTACCAGCAGGATCCCCGCGTTATTCGGGA
>NZ_JABWMS020000314.1:0-259 GCF_013369155.2 Escherichia sp. 94.0001
AGGTCGAAGTAATACCCGCACATTACCTCCAGATCCGTTGCTGGAATGTGCGGGACGGACGCGGTAGCCGTTCGGAGTAAGGGAGCCTGACGGAGATTATCCAGTGACGGTAGTCGAGGCTAAGGGCTTTTTTAACCTCGCATCCGCGCCTGCGGTAACACTGAATGAGCCATTCGGCCTGTTCTTCAGTGCATGGGGGATGCTGGTACCAGTCAGATTTGAATGCGTGAAAACACCGTCCGCGCCTGCTGGCAAAGAC
>NZ_JABWMS020000315.1:0-258 GCF_013369155.2 Escherichia sp. 94.0001
TGCCAAACGTCAGCGAGCTGGTTGATATGGTTTACGAGTATTGCCGGAAGCGTGGGCTGTATCCGGATGCAGAGTCTTATCCGTGGAAATCAAACGCGCACTACTGGCTGGTTACCAACCTGTACCAGAACATGCGGGCCAATGCGCTGACTGACGCGGAATTACGGCGCAAGGCTGCCGATGAACTGACCTGTATGACAGCACGAATTAACCGTGGTGAGACGATACCTGAACCAGTAAAACAACTTCCTGTCATGG
>NZ_JABWMS020000316.1:0-257 GCF_013369155.2 Escherichia sp. 94.0001
TGCTGCATCTGTCCTTACGGATATCCGTGGTGGGGTTGTCGAACTCATCCGCCACAGCCCCGCCCGTGTAACCACACTCATCAGAGCGGTAGGTCCACATACAGGTATTCGCCAGCATAATGCGACCGGGAAACAGCGCTCCGTCCGTCTCCGTCGGTGTTGCCAGCACAAACGAGGCTGTCATGGCCGTCAGCTCTGACATCTGCTCCACCACCCAGCGGTCGCTCAGCTCCTGCTCCGGGTCCGCTTCCGGATTG
>NZ_JABWMS020000317.1:0-255 GCF_013369155.2 Escherichia sp. 94.0001
GAGCAGTTGACTTTTAATCAATTGGTCGCAGGTTCGAATCCTGCACGACCCACCAGTTTTAACATCAAACTCAGATGTTAAGCGTGAAGGATAACGTTGCGCCAGCAACGGCCCGTAGGGCGAGCGAAGCGAGTCATCCTGCACGATCCACCAATATTAAAGATTGGTCCCGAGTAGAAATCATTCAGGTAACACCCGTATGGGTCGTTAGCTCAGTTGGTAGAGCAGTTGACTTTTAATCAATTGGTCGCAGGT
>NZ_JABWMS020000033.1:0-49183 GCF_013369155.2 Escherichia sp. 94.0001
TCGGTGCATATAGTAGAGAATTTATTCAGGTCTAAATTATTCTCTATTTTGGCCAATTTTATGAGTTCATTTGTAGCCATACTCATTAAATCATCTGTTATCGGAAATTTATATATGCTCATAGCAGATAATATTGCTTGCTGAATTATTTCTTCAGAAATATCCGCTATCTTTATTGACAAATCATGTGTTAGATATTTTCCTCCAAGAGATTCTTGTTCAATATAATTTAAACCAGACCTCATCGTAATTTTAACTGGATTCACGAATTTCTCTTCATTTTTCTTATTTTTGTTCTCCTGATCAGGAACTAATGGTTGCAGTGGTAGGCTATTATTAATATTTCGTGGCTTCATTTTACATTTCTCTCATTTGATTAGAGCAAAATCCGAATTCGCAGCTTCTGATAATGTCAAATATCACCTTTTCTAATGCTTTATTCTATCAAAAATCGCTCATTTTTACTTTTTTTACCATAATGTTACTTAGTAGCATCGGCAATTTACATAACTTACATGTTGTTTTTTATATCCTGAAAAAACAGATAGATAGTGTGCACACTCGAAATGATATTGGTAACATAAATAGCTTTATTCGTGACAAACATCTCAAAAGATTTCCTTTTATTATTTTTGAAATTCATTTGATCAAGGTTATCACCTTATGGAGACGTTACGTAGAATGACTATATTTGTTATCGGCACATTAGGGGTATTAAATTTAGTATTGATGGAAGGTGATTATTGAAAAGTAACATCGAGTCACGGTAAAAATGTGAGGTATATAATGGACATTGAGTTTTCGCAGATTCATGAAATGGTCTATATGCATGATATTGTAAATTCGGACTCGAAAAAGAAACCAAGGATTCCGTTAAAAAAATTCCTTAATGCTGAGAAGGTTCTCACGCAAACAACATCATGGGCACTAAATTCAAGATATGTGAATGTTAATTCTGTCAGTAAAGTCAACGTAAAGAGTAAAGTTAAAAACAGTTATATCTCACGATCTGTCAATGATGAGTTTAGTTTAACAGATGATGAAATCAATTCTTTTAAAGAAACGTTAGTCCTTTCCTCTATTGATTCACTAAGTAAACTGGTTCTTAATAATCCTCTTTCTGTATTGTTTACATCGACTGTACGAAGGAATAATAATAGAGCTAAGATGAATGTTGAGTTCGACTCATGGATTTGCACCAGATGTTGTTGATACATGATATTTTACATTGCAAGGTGATGTCTAAAATGAAAGATGTTGATCAAAACTTTGATGCTTTATACTGGCATATACTACAAGCATATTTAATTTTATTGTTTTATGATTAACGAGGTTCCATCTTTTTGTTATCTATTTAAGTTTACCTTGCACAATGCATGATTGCTCTGTTACCAATACTCAAAATAAAAGCATGCTTACCTTGCTTTAGTATATTATAGCTTACACTTTTTTCTGGAAAGACATAAAAATCAGGAATAAGTTCTGCAAGTCTATCATCATCGACTTGATCCATGATCTCAAATTTATTAACTTTCTTTGATGTTAAATGGGCAGTGTCATAGTTTTCAATCCATATGTATTCAATATTTCGCCGTATTGATTTACTTTCTCTGTTACCTTGTTGCCAGGTTCCGCTCAACGCAACAGTTCCTGTTTTATTTTTTTGGTTATACATAAAGTCGATGGTAAGATTTGCTCGCCCCTTGTCATTAAATATTACCCAATTTGCAGTGCATGTTTCATTATATATCATTTTTTCTGCAGTATAAGAGTAAACAATGAAGAGAATAAACCCACTGATAAAAACTAAAATAAATAATAAGTTTTTTTTATAATCAATCACGATTAACCTCACGGTAAGACAGGGTTAAACAGCCTGCCACTTCATGTTGGTTATAGTTTTTATTGCATGCCATAACAATCATCCTCGGTGAGGATTTTGCAAGAGGGAAGTATAACCACGGATATTTTTTACAGTTAATCCCCGAATCCAGTATCCGTGTCTTATATTTATCGAACTCTTTCAACCCATCAATTGTATCTTCTGTCACATTAAAATGGCAGCCATTAATTTCCGCAACAGTCTTGTAATCCTTGAAGAATGGCTTCGGTTGATTATTATTCCATAGCCAATGTGCAGAATATACGCCTATAGCAAATATGCTCAACATAATTAGATAACTTTTTATATGTTTGAGGATTTTGTTATTGAAATTGTTTGCACTACCAATGCTCTCTTTGTACCCCGCATTACCTTTTACGGCAGGTGGGGTATTGTGTGTATGTGCGTCTGTTGAAGAGTTTATTGCATGATTTTGTATGTTAATGTCATTATGAATCTTGAATCCTCTTCTCGGCACGGTTGCAATAAGCGAGTGGGTGGTATCACCAACAGCGCGAAATCCGCGTCTGATAATGGATATGTTCTGATATAACGTGTTAGTTGGCACACGCATACCTTCTTCTTCCCAGACTCTGGTGAAAAAATCTTGTTGTGCAACCACATCAGGAAAAGCTTCAAGTAGAAGTGATAAACAACGACTGGCTGGCGTTGTCAGAACGACGTTAAGATCGGCGTTATGTACCGATATTAATTTTCGGTGCTCAGGCCAGAACTCGATATTATCGTTAATAATCCAGTACATACGTCAATAGACACTAAATCAATCGAAATGGAAATCACATAGTTTGCTAAGTATATTGGTATTTACGGCATAAATATATATTAATTTTATATTTATCATAATGATTGAAATGAGGCTTTAATGTCGCAACGTAAAACTTTACGTAAATTAACATGATTAACATTTACGCCACTATTGTTTGTAAATCCATATTTCGTAATGCTTCTGAATTTTTCGTGTGATGGTTTTAAATACCATGTTGTTTACTCTTGGGGTTACTGCTTATTTATATAATACGGGCATTTCAATAGATGCCCGTATAAGCAGAGTATGATTCTGGCAGATTGTTGAGTATCAATGTTGGACCGAATGTGAACGAATAAATAACTCGTTTATTTTACCACCCATTCTCTTTTCGATTCGTTGCTTGTACGCGTAGATGCTACGGATATCCATATCCAGAACTTCAGCAATCTGATATGGATTATAACCAGAAACCATATACCCCATTATGGTGAATTCCATCTGAGTTAATGTGTTCCCTCTGGTAAATGATAAATAACGACCAATAAATAGTTGTCTGATCTTTTCATTGGCAACATCAAGACCATCATCATTATATATGACAGCAGATATTGCAGAGTTGTGTTTTCGCCAGTAGTTAGCTAACGATTGCATATTGCGGTCGCTGACTAAAACAATCCCCATGTCAGTACTTGCAAGATAGTCAATCCAGTCTTTTTCAAGGAATAGACGTAAAGAACTTACTGAAAAATCGACAAAAATATATCCGCTTAATCTCGCATTGTGGTTTTTTGTTAAGATACCTTCCACCACACCACGATTAAAATATGAACTTTCTTCGGGCCACATACAAAAACACGAGTTTGCGCAATACTGCAAACGCGGTGACTCTTCTGGCATTATTTGGCAATGCATTGAGCAACTATTGCATGTAAGACTTTTATAACGACTACAAAGCCCCATGTTAAGAACCTCCCTATCCGTATATAATTGCATAATTTCATTGGTTATTGATGATGTCAATACACCATGATTTTGTAATTTTGCTGGGAAAAATTGCGATTAATCTGTATTTGCTATAATTCTGAGTAAGGCATTTAAAAATGCATTTCTCGTTATCAAATATGATTATGTTTCACTGATTTAATCTTGCATGGTTGAGAACGGTCCAGATAACTATCTCATGGTATAAGAATATCTATATCGCAAATTGTTTTTGAATGACCAGAAGATATCTTGCGAATCTAAGTTATGCATCTTAAATAGTCTTATTTAAGATGTTCAGATCTCTTTGTGTGTTTAACTAACTGATAATACTAGGATATGACGAGAGAAGTGATAGGGCGGAATAATAACAAATGAACATTATGAAAACTGGAATGGTTCAAAATTGTAGCAATTTTGAACCATTCACAACGGATATTAGCTAAAGAACATTACCGATACGCACAGGATACCCACGATCAGCGTAATCAGATTTCCGATGGAACGCCAGGGTTTAAGCTCCGGGATGAGATATGTTGACAGCGTAGGCATGATGAAAAGTATCATGGCAATGAGCGGGCCGCTGATCGCGTAAATCATCGAAATCGCGTTCGGGTTAATGCAACAAACAAAGAAGGTAATGAGCGATACCAACATAATTGATAGTGCGCGGTTAAATGCACGACTTTTCTTTACACCAACCTGCTGTAGTGTTGTTTTGACGACCTCCGTGGCACCTTCAATAACGCCAAAGTACGTACCCAGGAATGATTTCGACATCGCAACTACTGCGACAATAATCCCGGAAATTGACAACCATGCTGGGGCGTTCGGCAGCATAGAAAGCGCCGATAAAATGGTAACCCCTTCTTCTTTAGCCGCTTCAATATACGAAGGTGGAATAGAAAGCAGGCAGCTAAAGACAAAGAACAGTACACTTATGCAGATGATGAGATAAGCGACTTTCATAATTTTTTTGCATTTATCCATAGCGTGTTCGCCATATTTTTCACGTCTGTCTATGGCAAACGTAGAAATAATGGGCGTATGGCTAAAGGCGAAAACCATCACGGGAATCGATATCCATATCTGGTGAAGGGTATTCTGATTGAACTCTACCTGGGTAGTTAATAGATCAGGTTGCCAACTACCGACCAGGTAAATAGATAGAAATAGGAAATAGGCAATCAATGGGAATACCAAAAATCCCATTACCCGAATAGTGGCATGGCGTCCCATCAGAAAAATGAGATTCAGAATTAATACAACACCCAGACTCACCAACATACGGATGCGAAGATCAATAACCATATGCTTTGCCAGCTGTTCCGTAAGTGAGTTGGTAATTGCCACGGCATATATCAACACGACGACAAAAAAGGCGATGAAGTACAGCGTGGTAATCAGATTACCAATCTTCTTGCCATAGTAGTGTGTTACCGCGCCCGTTATCCCTTCACCTGCTGATGTTTTTGATGAGAGGATGAATTGGCATAAGGCTTTATGTGGCCAATATGTTAAAGGCCAGGCGACCAGAGCAGTAATAAACAGGACCACAGCCCCTGCCGAACCTAACTGAATAGGAAGGAAGAGCGTGCCTGCACCAACGGCTGTGCCGTAGAGCGCGAAACTCCACAGAGTTTCTTCTTTTGACCAAATATTAGACATTATCTGAACGTATCATCTACAAATTAAACAAAATGGAGGGCAATTTACCATAAACCAGGTTAAGTATGGGAGATTAACGCCCTTTCTACCTCTCTATTGGTGGGTTAGTGGTTGCAAACCTTACGTGCCAGTTATGTCTCTGAGTGCTGGTCAGGCGTATTTCCTTTGTGATAAAAATCACTTTTTTTAAACAATTAAGATAACTGTAATTAACAATCATTTACTATTGCACTGTCAATTGGTGCGAGGTTGTGATGAAAGACGTTGTGATTGTCGGGGCGTTACGGACACCTATCGGCTGTTTTCGTGGTGCGTTAGCGGGTCATTCCGCCGTGGAACTTGGCAGCCTGGTCGTGAAAGCGTTAATAGAACGTACCGGTGTTTCTGCATATGCGGTGGATGAAGTGATTCTTGGTCAGGTGTTGACTGCAGGGGCAGGGCAAAATCCGGCAAGGCAATCGGCTATTAAAGGTGGTCTTCCTAACAGCGTTTCTGCAATCACTATTAATGACGTTTGCGGTTCCGGGCTTAAAGCACTGCATCTGGCTACTCAGGCGATCCAGTGTGGCGAGGCGGATATTGTCATCGCCGGTGGCCAGGAAAACATGAGCCGCGCACCACACGTTCTTACAGATAGCCGCACCGGTGCACAGCTTGGCAATAGCCAGTTGGTTGATAGTCTGGTGCATGACGGCTTGTGGGATGCCTTCAATGATTATCATATTGGTGTCACCGCCGAAAATCTGGCTCGCGAATATGGCATCAGCCGTCAGTTGCAGGATGCTTACGCACTTAGCTCGCAACAAAAAGCGCGAGCGGCGATTGACGCCGGACGATTTAAAGATGAAATCGTCCCGGTAATGACCCAAAGTAACGGTCAGGCGTTGGTTGTTGATACCGATGAACAGCCACGCACTGACGCCAGTGCAGAAGGCTTGGCCCGTTTAAATCCTTCATTTGATAGTCTCGGTTCTGTGACAGCGGGTAATGCATCATCCATAAACGATGGCGCAGCTGCGGTAATGATGATGAGCGAAGCCAAAGCGCGAGCGTTGAATTTACCCGTGCTTGCCCGCATTCGCGCATTTGCCAGCGTTGGTGTAGATCCGGCATTAATGGGAATTGCGCCGGTGTATGCGACACGCCGTTGCCTGGAACGTGTCGGCTGGCAGTTGGCTGATGTCGATCTTATTGAGGCTAATGAAGCGTTTGCTGCTCAGGCGCTTTCGGTTGGCAAGATGCTTGAATGGGATGAGCGTCGGGTCAATGTTAATGGTGGCGCGATCGCGCTCGGTCACCCAATAGGCGCGTCCGGTTGCCGAATCCTGGTTTCTCTGGTTCATGAAATGGTGAAACGTAATGCCCGCAAAGGACTGGCTACGCTTTGTATCGGCGGGGGCCAGGGCGTGGCATTGACCATTGAACGTGACGAATAGCTCTGCATTTCCTCCTTACCGATAAATATCAGCCGTCATTAATCTGTTGAATAATGGTGGCTGGCGAGTCGACATACATTTTCAGGGCTCCCTGATTTTTCCATTCTCATGACATATTCGTGATCGACACTGCACTTTTTTCAGTCCTTACCTTAAAAATGAAACATTGTTTTATTTTTAATTGAAAACCCTACCCTGTGGGCATATCATCCCCTTATAGAGAAAACGAAACAGCGTTTCACTATCGTTTTCTATTTTCACGCTTCACTGATTATCGGAGGTTGATGTGGACGTAAGACAGAGTATCCACAGTGCGCATGCAAAAACGCTGGATACCCAGGGGTTGCGCAATGAATTTTTGGTTGAAAAGGTATTTGTCGCCGATGAGTACACCATGGTTTACAGCCACATTGACCGTATTATTGTTGGCGGCATTATGCCGGTAACTAAAACGGTTTCCGTTGGCGGGGAAGTTGGTAAACAACTCGGGGTAAGCTATTTCCTGGAACGTCGCGAGCTAGGTGTTATCAATATTGGCGGTGCCGGTACGATTACCGTCGATGGTCAATGCTATGAAATCGGTCACCGCGAAGCCCTGTATGTTGGTAAAGGCGCAAAAGAAGTTGTCTTTGCCAGTATTGATACCGCTACTCCGGCGAAGTTTTATTACAATTGCGCACCTGCGCATACGACGTATCCCACCAAAAAAGTCACACCGGACGAAGTATCTCCAGTCACGTTAGGCGATAACCTCACCAGCAACCGTCGCACGATTAACAAATATTTTGTCCCGGATGTGCTGGAAACCTGCCAATTGAGTATGGGGCTGACGGAGCTGGCTCCGGGTAACTTGTGGAACACCATGCCGTGTCACACCCACGAGCGCCGGATGGAAGTTTATTTCTATTTCAATATGGATGATGACGCCTGCGTTTTCCACATGATGGGGCAGCCGCAAGAAACGCGTCATATTGTGATGCATAACGAGCAGGCGGTGATCTCCCCGAGCTGGTCGATCCATTCCGGTGTCGGAAGCAAAGCTTATACCTTTATCTGGGGCATGGTCGGTGAAAACCAGGTCTTTGATGATATGGACCATGTGGCCGTTAAAGATTTGCGCTAGTTGTGGGCATAAACGAATAAGGTATTGTTATGATTTTAAGTGCATTTTCTCTCGAAGGTAAAGTTGCGGTCGTCACTGGTTGTGATACTGGACTGGGTCAGGGGATGGCGTTGGGGCTGGCGCAAGCGGGCTGTGACATTGTTGGCATTAACATCGTTGAACCGACTGAAACCATCAAGCAGGTCACGGCGCTGGGGCGTCGTTTTTTAAGCCTGACCGCCGATCTGCGAAAGATTGATGGTATTCCTGGACTGCTGGATCGCGCGGTAGCTGAGTTTGGTCATATTGATATCCTGGTGAATAACGCCGGATTGATTCGGCGCGAAGATGCTCTCGAGTTCAGCGAAAAAGACTGGGACGATGTAATGAACCTGAATATCAAGAGCGTATTCTTCATGTCTCAGGCAGCGGCGAAACACTTTATCGCACAAGGCAATGGCGGCAAGATTATCAATATCGCGTCAATGCTCTCCTTCCAGGGCGGGATCCGTGTGCCTTCTTATACCGCATCAAAAAGCGGCGTGATGGGCGTGACGCGATTGATGGCGAATGAATGGGCTAAACACAACATTAATGTTAATGCGATAGCTCCGGGTTACATGGCGACCAACAATACTCAACAACTACGGGCAGATGAACAACGTAGCGCGGAAATTCTCGACCGCATTCCAGCTGGCCGTTGGGGACTGCCGAGTGACCTGATGGGGCCGGTAGTGTTTCTTGCCTCCAGTGCTTCAGATTATGTGAATGGTTATACCATTGCCGTGGATGGCGGTTGGCTGGCTCGTTAATCCATTCTTCTTACTTTTATGACCCTGCCGCATGGCAGGGTTTTTTATACCTGTAGATCATCATAATCCATATCATGGTTATGAAATAATCCATATCAATTATCAATTAGTGAACTTTATGAATTTTATCTGCTTTAAAATTAGTTGGTTAATAATAATCTCAATAATTCAACTTAATTTGAAAATTGGAATATCCATCACATAACGACATGTCGCAGCAATTTAATCCATATTTATGCTATTTCCGACCTGACACCTGTGTGAATTGTTCACGTATTTTTTCACTATGTCTTACTCTCTGCTGGCAGGAAAAAATGGTTACTATCAATACGGAATCTGCTTTAACGCCACGTTCTTTGCGGGATACGCGGCGTATGAATATGTTTGTTTCGGTAGCTGCTGCGGTCGCAGGATTGTTATTTGGTCTTGATATCGGCGTAATCGCCGGAGCCTTGCCGTTCATTACCGATCACTTTGTGCTGACCAGCCGTTTGCAGGAATGGGTGGTTAGTAGCATGATGCTCGGCGCAGCAATTGGTGCGCTGTTTAATGGGTGGCTGTCGTTCCGCCTGGGGCGTAAATACAGCCTGATGGCGGGGGCTATCCTTTTTGTGCTCGGTTCGATCGGGTCCGCTTTTGCGACCAGCGTAGAGATGTTAATCGCCGCTCGTGTGGTGCTGGGCATTGCTGTCGGGATCGCGTCTTACACCGCTCCTCTGTATCTTTCTGAAATGGCAAGTGAAAACGTTCGCGGTAAGATGATCAGTATGTACCAGTTGATGGTCACACTCGGCATCGTGCTGGCGTTTTTATCCGATACAGCGTTCAGTTATAGCGGTAACTGGCGCGCAATGTTGGGGGTTCTTGCTTTACCAGCAGTCCTGCTGATTATTCTGGTGGTCTTCCTGCCAAATAGCCCGCGCTGGCTGGCGGAAAAGGGGCGTCATATTGAGGCGGAAGAAGTGTTGCGTATGCTGCGCGATACGTCGGAAAAAGCGCGAGAAGAACTCAACGAAATTCGTGAAAGCCTGAAGTTAAAACAGGGCGGTTGGGCACTGTTTAAGATCAACCGTAACGTCCGTCGTGCTGTGTTTCTCGGTATGTTGTTGCAGGCGATGCAGCAGTTTACCGGTATGAACATCATCATGTACTACGCGCCGCGTATCTTCAAAATGGCGGGCTTTACGACCACAGAACAACAGATGATTGCGACTCTGGTCGTAGGGCTGACCTTTATGTTCGCCACCTTCATTGCGGTCTTTACGGTAGATAAAGCAGGGCGTAAACCGGCTCTGAAAATTGGTTTCAGCGTGATGGCGTTAGGCACTCTGGTGCTGGGCTATTGCCTGATGCAGTTTGATAACGGTACGGCTTCCAGTGGCTTGTCCTGGCTCTCTGTTGGCATGACGATGATGTGTATTGCCGGTTATGCGATGAGCGCCGCGCCAGTGGTGTGGATCCTGTGCTCTGAAATTCAGCCGCTGAAATGCCGCGATTTTGGCATCACCTGCTCAACGACGACAAACTGGGTGTCGAATATGATTATCGGCGCGACCTTCCTGACACTGCTTGATAGCATTGGCGCTGCCGGTACGTTCTGGCTCTACACTGCGCTGAACATTGCGTTTGTGGGCATCACTTTCTGGCTCATTCCGGAAACTAAAAATGTCACGCTGGAACATATCGAACGCAAACTTATGGCAGGCGAAAAGTTGAGAAATATCGGCGTCTGATTTCACGGGCCGGATGTGCTGTACATCCGGCCCTTTTTTCGTTAATAGAGATTGGGCACCTGGCCGTTGAGGCGTTTGTCTCGTTCCTTATTCAGCCTTGTTGCGGTAACACACATCAGGAGAGAGGAATGAAAACAATTGGTTTGCTGGGAGGAATGAGTTGGGAATCCACTATTCCTTATTATCGTCTGATTAATGAAGGTATTAAACAGCGGCTTGGTGGGCTTCACTCTGCGCAAGTGCTGCTACATAGCGTCGATTTTCATGAAATAGAAGAGTGCCAGTGTCGCGGCGAGTGGGACAAAACCGGGGATATTCTGGCTGAGGCGGCGCTTGGCTTACAGCGGGCGGGCGCAGAAGGCATTGTGTTATGTACCAATACGATGCACAAAGTGGCGGATGCCATTGAGTCTCGTTGCTCTCTGCCTTTCTTACATATAGCGGATGCCACTGGACGTGCAATTATCCGGGCTGGGATGACTCGTGTGGCGCTGCTGGGTACACGTTACACCATGGAACAGGATTTTTATCGCGGGCGGCTGACGGAACAATTTTCCATCAACTGTCTCATTCCTGAAGCGGATGAACGGGCAAAAATTAATCAGATTATTTTTGAAGAACTGTGTCTGGGGCAATTTACCGAAGCGTCACGCGCTTATTATGCGCAAGTGATTGCTCGCCTTGCAGAACAGGGCGCACAGGGCGTCATTTTTGGCTGCACAGAAATTGGTTTACTGGTGCCAGAAGAGCGCAGTGTTCTGCCTGTGTTTGATACCGCGGCGATCCATGCCGAGGATGCTGTCGCTTTTATGCTGTCGTAGCTGACGACAAAATAGCGTCAAGAGAAGTGACCAGTTTCGGTAATCCCGCTTGTAAATGCTCACTAAACGCCTGAACCAGCGCTGATGACGGGCGGTGCAGGGGGCGGATCAGGCTGACGGTGAACGGAACCGCAATACTGAACCGCCGCACTACTAAACCGCTTGCCGCATAATCCAGTGCGGTGAGCGGGTTAACCACCGAAACACCTACCCCCGCCCGTACCATTGCGCAGACTGACGCGGCGCTGTGGGTTTCTACGATCATGCGTCGTTTAACCTGATTCTCAGTAAACAATTGATCCAGCAACTGGCGATAGCTGTCAGTACGGGAAAGGCTGATGTAGTTCTCACCCTGAAAATCATCCGGCGTTAATACCTTTTTTACCGCCAGCGGATGACCCGGAGGTAACACACACACTTCATCTAAAGAGAGTAATTCGGTACGTTCTGTTCCCGCAGGCGTATGGAGCGTTTCAGTGAGTCCTAAATCATGACGCTGGGCCGAGAGCCACTCTTCAAGTAGCGGTGACTCCTGCGGCACGATATTTAAGCTGACATCGGGATAACGTGCCAGAAAGGGTTGCAGGAGCTGCGGTAAAAAAGATTGCGAAAAGACCGGCAGGCAGGCAATAGACAGTTCTCCCTGGCGAAACTCGCGCAGACTTTCTGCGGCACTGACAATGCGATCCAGTCCGTACCAGGATCGTTGCACTTCTTCAAACAGACGCAGTCCTTGCACGGTAGGATGTAATCGTCCACGTATGCGCTCAAACAATTTCAGCCCGATCACCTTCTCAAAGCGCGCCAGTTCGCGGCTGACGGTTGGCTGTGAGGTGTGTAGCAGGTGTGCCGCCTCAGTCAGGCTTCCGGCGGTCATTACCGCATGAAAAATTTCAATATGACGTAAGTTAACGGCGGCCATTAGCGCTCTCTCGCAATCCGGTAATCCATATCATTTTTGCATAGACTCGACATAAATCGATATTTTTTATTCTTTTTATGATGTGGCGTAATCATAAAAAAGCACTTATCTGGAGTTTGTTATGCCACATTCACTGTTCAGCACCGATACCGACCTCACCGCCGAAAATCTGCTGCGTTTGCCCGCAGAATTTGGCTGCCCGGTGTGGGTCTACGATGCGCAAATTATTCGTCGGCAGATTGCAGCGCTGAAACAGTTTGATGTGGTGCGCTTTGCACAGAAAGCCTGTTCCAATATTCATATTTTGCGCTTAATGCGTGAGCAGGGCGTAAAAGTGGATTCCGTCTCGTTAGGCGAAATAGAGCGTGCACTGGTGGCGGGTTACAATCCGCAAACGCACCCCGATGATATTGTTTTTACGGCAGATGTTATCGATCAGGCGACGCTTGAACGCGTCAGTGAATTGCAGATTCCGGTGAATGCGGGTTCTGTCGATATGCTCGACCAACTGGGGCAGGTTTCGCCAGGGCATCGGGTATGGCTGCGCGTTAACCCGGGGTTTGGTCACGGGCATAGCCAAAAAACCAATACCGGTGGCGAAAACAGCAAGCACGGTATCTGGTACACCGATCTGCCCGCCGCACTGGACGTGATACAACGTCATCATCTACAGCTGGTCGGCATTCACATGCACATTGGTTCTGGCGTTGATTATGCCCATCTGGAACAGGTATGTGGTGCTATGGTGCGTCAGGTCCTCGAATTCGGTCAGGATTTACAAGCTATTTCTGCGGGCGGTGGGCTTTCTATTCCTTATCAACAGGGTGAAGAGGCGGTTGATACCGAACATTATTATGGTCTGTGGAATGCCGCGCGTGAGCAAATCGCCCGCCATTTGGGCCATCCTGTGAAACTGGAAATTGAACCGGGTCGCTTTCTGGTAGCGCAGGCTGGCGTATTAATTACTCAAGTGCGGAGCGTCAAACAAATGGGTAGCCGCCACTTTGTGCTGGTTGATGCCGGGTTCAACGATCTGATGCGCCCGGCAATGTACGGTAGTTACCACCATATCAGTGCCCTGGCATCTGATGGTCGTTCTCTGGAACACGCACCAACGGTGGAAACCGTCGTCGCCGGACCGTTATGTGAATCGGGCGATGTCTTTACCCAGCAGGAAGGGGGAAATGTCGAAACCCGCGCCTTGCCGGAAGTGAAGGCAGGTGATTATCTGGTACTGCATGATACAGGGGCATATGGCGCATCAATGTCATCCAACTACAATAGCCGTCCGCTGTTACCAGAAGTTCTGTTTGATAATGGTCAGGCGCGGTTGATTCGCCGACGCCAGACCATTGAAGAATTACTGGCGCTGGAATTGCTTTAACTGCGGTTAGTCGCTGGTTGCATGATGACTTGCCTCCAGCGACGGAGTTGACACTGAATGGCGACGTACCAGCGTCGGACTAAAGACATTAGTGATTTCCGGGAGAGGGCGATTATCAGCCAGCGCCAAAGCCAGTTCGGCAGCCTGGGTCGCCATCGTCACGATTGGGTAACGCACGGTGGTCAGACGCGGGCGCACATAGCGTGACACCAGCACATCATCAAAGCCAATTAACGAAATCTCACCCGGTACTTCAATACCATTATCATTGAGAACGCCCATCGCACCCGCCGCCATTGAATCGTTATAACAGGCTACCGCAGTGAAATTCCTTCCGCGTCCCAAAAGCTCGGTCATTGCCTGTTCGCCGCCACTTTCGTCTGGTTCGCCAAATGTCACTAGCCGGTCATTGGCCGGAATACCACTTTCAGCAAGGGCATCGTAATACCCTTGCAGACGATCTTCGGCGTCAGAAATAGAGTGGTTAGAGCACAGATAACCAATGCGGGTATGACCTTGCTGAATTAAATGACGCGTTGCCAGCCAGGCACCGTAACGATCGTCCAGAGCAATACAACGGTTTTCAAAGCCAGGCAGGATACGGTTGATCAGCACCATACCGGGCATTTGTTTCATTAATGAGGCTAAATCGGCATCCGGGATCATTTTGGCATGGACAACCAGCGCAGCACAGCGGTGGCGGATCAGTTGCTCAATGGCCTGACGCTCTTTTTGTTCGTTGTGGTAACCGTTGCCAATCAATAAAAAATTACCAGTGTGATAAGCCACCTGCTCGACCGCTTTCACCATTGCACCGAAAAACGGATCGGAAACATCACCAACGACCAGACCGACCGTTTCAGTGGTCTGTTGCGCCAGCGCACGGGCGTTGGCGTTCGGGTGATAACTAAGAGACTCCATTGCACTATGCACAGCCAGCCGGGAGGCTTCGCTGGCTTTGGGTGAATTATTAATGACGCGGGAAACGGTGGCGACTGAAACGCCTGCCAGTCGGGCTACATCCTTTATGGTCGCCATGAAAATACCTTAGTGGGTAAACGCTTACATTCTGTCAGTGTTACGGAAAATACCTGTTGGTTCAAGTGGCGACGTGTTTTCATCGTGGGAATGTGAGCCAAACGCAAATAAATAAGACAAAAAAAGAGATTGCAAACCTTTGGTTACACTTTGCGAAACGCTGTTGCGATTGACCGCTGGTTGCGTTTGGCTTCAGGTTGCTAAAGTGGTGGTCCCAGAGGTATTGATAGGTGAAGTCAACTTCGGGTTGAGCACATGAATTACACCAGCCTGCGCAGATGCGCAGGTTTTTTTTTGCCGGTCATCAATCTGTAACAGTAACCGACAATTTACACACCTCGTTGCATTTCCCTTCATTCCTTTGCGTTTTATCGCTGGCGAAGAGTCGTCGTGCAGACCACAATCAAGATCCCAGAGGTATTGATTGGTGAGATTATTCGGTACGCTCTTCGTACCCTGTCTCTTGCACCAACCTGCGCGGATGCGCAGGTTTTTTTTCGCACCTAATTTACTGTCGCTCGCGTTCTTTATCTCGTGTAATCTCCCTCCATTCGCTTTTACTGAATCAGAGCAAAGGGAGTTGGAATGCTTTTTAGCTTTTTTCGAAATTTGTGCCGTGTTTTGTATCGCGTTCGCGTTACGGGTGACACCCAGGCACTGAAGGGCGAGCGCGTTCTAATTACGCCTAATCACGTCTCTTTTATTGATGGCATTTTGCTTGGACTGTTTTTACCCGTACGTCCGGTATTTGCCGTTTACACCTCAATAAGCCAACAGTGGTATATGCGTTGGCTGAAATCATTTATCGACTTTGTTCCTCTCGACCCGACGCAACCTATGGCGATTAAACATCTGGTACGTCTGGTGGAACAGGGCCGTCCGGTGGTGATTTTCCCTGAAGGACGCATCACCACCACTGGCTCGCTGATGAAAATCTACGATGGCGCGGGTTTTGTCGCGGCGAAGTCTGGTGCAACGGTTATTCCTGTGCGTATTGAAGGGGCGGAACTTACGCACTTCAGCCGCCTGAAAGGTCTGGTTAAACGTCGCTTGTTTCCGCAAATTACTCTGCATATTTTGCCACCAACGCAGGTGGAGATGCCGGATGCGCCGCGTGCCCGTGACCGTCGCAAAATCGCTGGCGAAATGCTGCATCAAATAATGATGGAAGCGCGTATGGCGGTGCGCCCGCGTGAAACGCTGTACGAATCTTTACTGAGCGCAATGTACCGCTTCGGAGCCGGGAAGAAATGTGTCGAAGACGTTAACTTTACCCCGGACTCCTATCGCAAATTGCTTACGAAAACGCTGTTTGTTGGACGCATCCTTGAAAAATACAGTGTTGAAGGCGAACGCATCGGCTTAATGCTGCCCAATGCAGGCATCAGTGCGGCAGTGATTTTTGGGGCCATCGCCCGTCGTCGCATTCCCGCAATGATGAACTACACCGCCGGGGTAAAAGGGTTGACCAGTGCTATTACGGCGGCTGAAATCAAAACCATCTTCACTTCCCGTCAGTTTCTCGATAAAGGCAAACTCTGGCATCTGCCAGAGCAACTTACTCAGGTGCGCTGGGTCTATCTGGAAGATTTAAAAGCAGATGTCACCACTGCTGACAAAATATGGATCTTTGCCCATCTGTTGATGCCGCGTCTGGCCCAGGTAAAACAACAGCCAGAAGAAGAGGCGCTTATCCTCTTTACCTCCGGCTCTGAAGGCCATCCAAAAGGCGTGGTCCATAGCCATAAAAGCATTCTGGCGAACGTCGAGCAGATTAAAACGATTGCCGACTTCACTACCAACGATCGCTTTATGTCGGCGTTACCGCTGTTTCACTCCTTTGGGCTGACGGTAGGCCTGTTTACGCCACTGCTCACAGGTGCAGAAGTGTTCCTTTATCCAAGCCCGCTGCATTACCGCATTGTGCCGGAGCTGGTGTATGACCGCAGTTGCACCGTGTTGTTCGGCACCTCGACTTTCCTCGGTCATTACGCGCGTTTCGCCAACCCATATGACTTCTATCGTCTACGCTATGTGGTGGCAGGCGCAGAGAAATTGCAAGAAAGTACCAAACAGCTTTGGCAGGATAAATTTGGCCTGCGCATCCTTGAAGGCTACGGTGTGACCGAATGCGCGCCTGTCGTTTCTATCAACGTACCGATGGCGGCGAAACCCGGTACGGTAGGGCGTATTCTACCAGGAATGGATGCGCGCCTGTTGTCGGTTCCTGGTATCGAAGAGGGCGGACGCCTGCAACTGAAAGGGCCGAACATAATGAACGGCTATCTGCGGGTGGAGAAGCCTGGTGTACTGGAAGTGCCCACCGCCGAGAATGTTCGCGGCGAAATGGAGCGCGGCTGGTATGACACTGGCGATATCGTGCGTTTTGACGAGCAGGGCTTTGTGCAGATTCAGGGCCGCGCAAAACGCTTTGCCAAAATTGCAGGCGAAATGGTGTCGCTGGAAATGGTGGAACAACTGGCACTTGGTGTTTCGCCAGATAAAGTCCATGCCACTGCGATTAAGAGCGATGCCAGCAAAGGCGAGGCACTGGTGCTTTTCACCACAGATAACGAACTGACGCGCGATAAGTTACAACAGTATGCCCGCGAGCACGGCGTGCCGGAGCTTGCTGTACCGCGCGATATTCGCTATCTGAAACAGATGCCATTACTTGGCAGCGGCAAACCTGACTTTGTCACGTTGAAAAGCTGGGTAGACGAAGCGGAACAACACGATGAGTGAGTCAGTGCACACTAACACTTCGTTGTGGTCGAAGGGGATGAAAGCGGTTATCGTGGCGCAGTTTCTCTCTGCGTTTGGCGATAATGCGCTACTGTTTGCCACTCTGGCGTTACTGAAAGCGCAGTTCTATCCGGAGTGGAGCCAGCCCATCCTGCAAATGGTGTTTGTAGGTGCTTACATTCTGTTTGCGCCGTTTGTCGGGCAGGTGGCGGATAGCTTCGCCAAAGGCCGGGTGATGATGTTTGCCAACGGCCTGAAGCTACTGGGCGCAGCCAGTATCTGCTTTGGTATCAATCCGTTTCTCGGCTATACGCTGGTGGGTGTTGGTGCTGCAGCCTATTCACCGGCGAAATACGGTATTCTCGGCGAATTAACCACGGGTAGTAAGTTAGTAAAAGCTAACGGTTTAATGGAAGCGTCTACCATAGCGGCGATTTTGCTCGGTTCCGTAGCTGGTGGTGTTCTGGCTGACTGGCATGTCCTGGTCGCCCTGGCCGCATGCGCACTGGCCTACGGTGGTGCGGTCGTTGCCAATATCTACATTCCTAAACTGGCGGCGGCGCGTCCGGGGCAGTCCTGGAATCTCATCAGCATGACCCGCAGTTTCCTGAATGCCTGCACATCGCTATGGCGCAATGGTGAAACGCGTTTTTCGCTGGTGGGTACCAGTTTATTCTGGGGAGCGGGTGTCACGCTGCGTTTCCTGTTGGTGCTGTGGGTACCGGTGGCGCTGGGTATTACCGATAACGCTACGCCCACCTATCTCAACGCGATGGTAGCGATTGGTATCGTGGTTGGTGCAGGTGCGGCAGCGAAGTTAGTTACGCTGGAAACCGTGTCACGCTGTATGCCAGCCGGGATTTTGATTGGCGTGGTGGTACTGATTTTCTCCCTGCAACACGAGCTGCTGCCAGCCTATGCCTTGTTGATGCTGATTGGCGTGCTGGGAGGCTTTTTTGTCGTTCCGCTCAATGCGTTGCTACAGGAGCGGGGTAAAAAAAGCGTCGGGGCGGGGAATGCGATTGCAGTACAAAACCTTGGCGAAAACAGCGCCATGTTGTTGATGCTGGGCATTTACTCGCTGGCGGTAATGGTAGGCATCCCGGTCGTGCCCATTGGCATTGGCTTCGGTGCGCTATTTGCGCTGGCAATAACGGCGCTGTGGATCTGGCAGCGCCGTCATTAATATTTAACGCCGGTTTTAACCGGCGTTAATCTTATGGTGCCGGATAAGTATAAACCTGATGCACCGCTTCAATTTCAGCTAATACGTCTTCGCTTAACTCCAGATGCAAACTTTCGACGTTAGTTTTCAGCTGCTCCATCGTGGTTGCGCCCAGCAGAGTGCTGGCAACAAACGGTTGACGGCGTACAAAAGCGAGCGCCATCTGTGCAGGATCCAGGCCATGACGTCTGGCTATATCAACATACGCCGCGACGGCTTTTTGCGTTTGCTCACCGCTATAGCGGGTGAACCGACTAAAGAGCGTATTACGTGCGCCAGCGGGTTTTGCACCGTTGAGATATTTCCCGGTCAGCGTGCCGAAACCCAGGCACGAATAGGCCAGCAGTTCGACCCCTTCATACTGGCTGACTTCTGCCAGACCTACTTCAAAACTGCGGTTTAACAGACTGTAAGGGTTCTGAATGGTGACAATACGCGGCAGATCGTGTTTGTCCGCCAGATGCAGGTAGCGCATTACGCCAAATGCAGTTTCGTTCGACACGCCGATATAACGAATTTTTCCCGCGCGTTGGTACTCTGCCAGTGCGTCCAGCGTATCCAGCAGCGAAACCGCAGGGGCAGAATCTGTCCAGCTATAACCGAGTTTGCCGAAGCAGTTGGTTGGGCGCTGCGGCCAGTGCACCTGATAAAGATCGAGGTAATCAGTCTGCAGGCGCTTGAGGCTGTCATGCAGCGCTTCGCGGATATTCTTCCGATCCAGCGCCTGATCCGGGCGGATGCCCTTGTCATTATTGCGCGACGGTCCGCTCACTTTGGAAGCGATAATTAACTTTTCGCGGCTGCCATGTTTTGCCAGCCAGTTACCGACGTAGGTTTCGGTTAACCCTTGCGTTTCGGGGCGCGGCGGCACTGGGTACATTTCGGCAACGTCGATAAGGTTAATGCCCTGAGCGACGGCATAGTCGAGTTGTGCGTGGGCGTCGGCTTCGCTGTTCTGTTCACCAAACGTCATCGTGCCAAGCCCCAGCGTGCTGACTTCCAGCGAACTGTGGGGTATACGGTGATATTGCATAGCCGTTTCCTTTTTATAATCACGACATAAGGAATATAAAAATGGCAGAGGGAAGGGAAAAGGGAAAGCGAAAAATCTTAAGGCCAGCCGGATGCTGACCTTATTTTTTAACGTTCAATAATTTGCGAAACATCATCACGGTTAATTTGCATCGCGTTACCTTGCTGATCGTGATAACTCACCAGCCCGGTATCATCATCAATTTCAGGTTTTCCATCGGTCAAAATCATACGGCCATCTTTGGTCGCCATGACGTAATCACTGGAACACCCGGATACAGCAAACGCCAGTCCGACTGCAGAAATTATTACTGCCCATTTTTTCATCCGGTTATCCTCATTTGGCCCACCTATGATAATAGTCTGTTTATAAATGGACGTTATATATCTTGAAAGCAGGAAAATCTTAAATTGTGAGGCTAACAGGAGTGAGTACGCTCTCCTGCAGGAGAGCGTACGGATATCAAAGTGGATTTTTTTTGTTGCGAATCAGGTTGAGGCTTTCAACCGCAATAGAGAAGAACATCGCGAAGTAGATGTAACCTTTCGGTACGTGGATGTCGAAACTTTCCAGAATCAGGGTAAAGCCCACCAGAATCAGGAAAGAGAGCGCCAGCATTTTTACCGAAGGATGGCGTTCGACAAAATCACCAATCGAGCGCGCGGCAAACATCATCACGCCTACGGCAATCACCACGGCTGCCATCATAATAAACAGGTGATCTGACAGACCCACAGCGGTAATCACCGAGTCGAGGCTGAAGATAATATCCAGCAGCATAATTTGCACGATAGCGCCGAGGAATGATGAAACGCGTGTTTTCAGCCCTTCTTCTTCACCTTCGATGGATTCGTGGATTTCCTTGCTGGCTTTCCAGATAAGGAACAAGCCACCCAGAAGCAGAATCAAATCACGGGCGGAAATTTCCTGGCTGAATATTGTAAAAAGCGGATTTGTCAGGCGCGTAACCCAGGCGATTGATGCCAGCAGCGCCAGACGCATAACCATGGCTCCCGCCAACCCCAGACGCCGCGCATGAGCACGTTGTGCTGTGGGGAGCTTTGCCACCACCAGAGAAAGAAAAATAATATTGTCGATCCCAAGAACGATCTCCAGCAGCGTCAGCGTACCGAGCGCAAGCCAGGCGTTAGGATCGGTTATCCATGCAAATAACATCTAAAAAGCCCTGCCAAAAAAATGAAGCGGTAATTATATGCCCGGAAAGCGGCAGGTCAAAGCGATGGCTACTGGATCAGAAAATGACGGGCCAGCAGCGCACTGGTGAAATTCTTCTTCAAATAAAAGCCACGCGGCAGCGTCAAAATCCGTTCGCCCCGGGCACCAATGGCTTCGGTAAGCGCTTTCGCATTCGCTGCTTTCGGGCGTATCTGTAAATACTCCCCGTGACGAGCGGTGATCCGCTCAACCTGACCGAGAACAATCATATCCATTAATTCTTCCCAGTCTTCGCGCAGTTGCCGGTCTTCCTCTTCATTCGGGCTCCATAGCAATGGTGATCCTACGCGACGCTGCGCCAGCGGGATGCTACGTTCGCCTTCAACCGGTATCCACAGCACGCGTTTGAGCTTGTGGCGCACGTGGCTGGTTTCCCAGGTCACTCCACTATTGCCCGTTAATGGGGCAACACAAACGAATGTTGTTTCCAGCGGACGCCCAAGACTATCCACAGGAATAGTTTTAAGTTCCACACCCAGAGCAGCAAAATCTTGTTCTGGTTTACTCCCTGCACTGGCACCTAGCCAGATCTCCAGCAACACGCCGATCCAGCCCTTATCGCGTTTTAAATTCTCCGGCGTCACCAGCCCAGCAAGTGCCGCCAGTTCACCCAGTGTATAACCGGAAAGTTGCTGTGCTTGCGCTAACAACTGTGCTTCTGTTTCGGGAGGAGAAAGCAGTGGGCGAGGTTGGGACATGTCATGATACCTTGGTTAAAAAACAAACAGCTGTTCTTTGCCGAATATTCGCAGTGTAACTTTTTCCACATGCGTTATTCAATTCTATGATTTATATTGCTTTTTAGATTGTCGGTAATCGAGTTGCGCAACACTGCAACGGGTTTTCCAAATCTGGTCACTGAAAATAAACAGGATCTTACACCATGTTATCCACAGAAAGCTGGGATAACTGTGAAAAACCTCCACTACTGTTTCCATTTACAGCCTTGACGTGCGACGAAACTCCAGTTTTTAGTGGTTCAGTGCTTAACTTAGTGGCACATTCTGTGGATAAATACGGCGTTGGTTGATCTTTCGCCAACCTGTAAATGAGAGGTGTGACCTGGGTCACGAATTACTCCTTTTTATTACTTAAATTACATGTAATGCATTGACTAGTAATGATTATTTTAAAGTGTCGATATCAGGCTTATTCAGAATGCTCCGGGTTTTCCCGTAGTAATTCCGTAGTTCTTCACAACTCTATCCACAGAAAAGGTGAATAAAAACGGCTATCCACCCCTTCCTCTGTTTATAACTCTGCACATAACTGTGAGTTATTCAATTGTTATTAGTGTGTAATGCCCTGCAGAGAGTGGTTTACCGTCTTCATGGAGTATGAAACAATCATTCGTATATAAAGCTTTATTTTGAGGTAGTCCGGTGATTGATGACGATGGCTACCGCCCAAACGTAGGTATCGTGATTTGTAATCGCCAGGGGCAGGTAATGTGGGCCCGGCGATTTGGTCAGCACTCCTGGCAATTTCCGCAAGGCGGAATTAACCCAGGAGAATCCGCAGAACAGGCGATGTACCGTGAATTGTTTGAAGAAGTAGGATTAAGCCGCAAAGACGTTCGAATCCTTGCTTCAACGCGTAACTGGTTGCGCTACAAATTACCGAAACGTTTGGTGCGTTGGGACACGAAGCCGGTTTGTATCGGCCAAAAACAAAAATGGTTTCTCTTGCAGCTGGTGAGCGGCGATGCAGAAATCAATATGCAAACCAGCAGTACACCAGAGTTTGATGGCTGGAGATGGGTAAGTTACTGGTATCCGGTCAGACAGGTGGTGTCATTTAAACGTGATGTCTACCGTAGGGTAATGAAAGAGTTCGCGAGTGTTGTGATGGCGCTGCAGGATAATACGCCAAAACCACAAAACGCATCTGCTTATCGACGTAAAAGAGGTTAAGTCACGCCAATTATGCTCACTCGCCTGCGCGAAATAGTCGAAAAGGTAGCCAGCGCACCACGCCTGAATGAGGCGTTAAATATTCTGGTTACCGACATCTGTCTTGCGATGGATACCGAGGTCTGTTCGGTCTACCTGGCCGATCATGACCGACGTTGTTACTACCTGATGGCGACCCGGGGGCTGAAAAAACCACGCGGTCGCACTGTAACGCTTGCGTTTGATGAAGGGATCGTCGGCCTGGTTGGCAGGCTGGCGGAACCGATAAACCTTGCAGATGCGCAAAAGCACCCCAGCTTCAAATACATCCCCTCCGTAAAAGAAGAACGTTTCCGCGCGTTTTTAGGCGTACCAATTATTCAACGTCGCCAGTTGCTTGGTGTACTGGTGGTACAGCAACGAGAGTTGCGCCAGTATGACGAAAGTGAAGAATCCTTCCTGGTGACGCTTGCCACCCAGATGGCAGCGATTCTTTCTCAGTCGCAGTTGACTGCCTTGTTTGGGCAATATCGCCAGACGCGAATCCGTGCATTACCGGCAGCGCCTGGTGTGGCGATTGCCGAAGGCTGGCAGGATGCCACGTTACCTTTAATGGAACAGGTGTATCAGGCATCAACGCTGGATCCGGCTCTGGAACGCGAACGACTGACCGGGGCGCTGGAAGAAGCGGCAAACGAGTTTCGCCGCTACAGCAAACGCTTTGCCGCCGGTGCACAAAAAGAAACGGCGGCTATTTTCGATCTTTACTCGCACCTGCTTTCGGACACCCGGCTGCGTCGCGAATTGTTTGCCGAGGTTGATAAAGGCTCGGTGGCAGAGTGGGCGGTAAAAACGGTCATTGAAAAATTTGCCGAACAGTTTGCCGCGCTAAGCGATAACTATCTCAAAGAGCGGGCTGGCGATTTACGTGCGCTGGGTCAGCGATTGCTGTTTCATCTTGATGACGCTAATCAAGGGCCGAACGCCTGGCCGGAACGTTTCATTCTGGTGGCAGATGAACTGTCAGCGACAACGCTTGCTGAGCTGCCCCAGGATCGCTTAGTCGGTGTTGTCGTGCGAGATGGCGCAGCCAACTCCCATGCTGCGATCATGGTACGTGCGCTGGGGATCCCTACCGTAATGGGCGCGGATATTCAGCCTTCGGTGCTGCATCGTCGGACGTTGATCGTCGATGGTTATCGCGGTGAATTGCTGGTCGATCCGGAGCCGGTACTGCTGCAAGAATATCAGCGGCTAATTAGTGAAGAGATTGAGCTTAGCCGTCTGGCGGAAGATGACGTCAATTTACCCGCCCAGTTAAAAAGCGGCGAGCGCATTAAAGTCATGCTCAATGCCGGTTTAAGCCCGGAACATGAACAAAAACTGGGCAGCCGTATTGATGGCATAGGACTTTATCGCACTGAAATCCCATTCATGTTGCAAAGTGGTTTTCCGTCGGAAGAAGAACAGGTGGCGCAGTATCAGGGGATGCTGCAAATGTTCAATGATAAACCCGTCACCTTGCGTACGCTGGATGTCGGAGCAGATAAGCAGCTGCCTTACATGCCGATCAGCGAAGAGAATCCATGCCTGGGTTGGCGTGGGATTCGCATTACGCTCGATCAGCCGGAGATCTTCTTGATCCAGGTGCGGGCGATGCTGCGTGCTAATGCCGCTACGGGCAACCTGAATATTCTGTTGCCGATGGTCACCAGCCTCGATGAAGTTGACGAAGCACGCCGCCTGATTGAACGTGCAGGACGTGAAGTCGAGGAGATGATCGGTTACGAAATTCCCAAACCACGTATCGGCATCATGCTGGAAGTGCCGTCAATGGTATTTATGCTGCCGCATCTGGCAAAGCGGGTCGATTTTATCTCTGTTGGCACCAACGATCTGACGCAATACATCCTGGCCGTTGATCGCAACAATACCCGGGTGGCGAACATTTATGACAGTCTTCATCCTGCAATGTTACGAGCTCTGGCGATGATCGCTCGGGAAGCGGAAATACATGGTATCGATCTCCGTTTGTGCGGTGAAATGGCGGGCGATCCCATGTGCGTGGCAATCCTCATTGGGCTTGGGTATCGCCATCTGTCTATGAACGGACGTTCTGTAGCGCGCGTAAAATACCTGCTGCGGCGCATTGATTATGCCGAAGCAGAAAATCTTGCGCAGCGCAGTCTGGAAGCGCAACTGGCGACCGAAGTTCGCCATCAGGTTGCAGCCTTTATGGAGCGTCGCGGCATGGGCGGGTTGATTCGCGGAGGGTTATAGCGCGGATCATATACATATCTTTTAACGGTATCCGGCAACCAGCCAGGTCCCCTTGTGCTATTATTCGCACCTTTGGAGCGCCTGAAACCTGCGGCGCGCATTTCAATCGCTGTTCTCTTTCAGCGAAATAACAAGAACTTGTGGTGACAGATGACCAGTAGCTATCTGCATTTTCCGGAGTTTGATCCGGTCATTTTCTCAATAGGACCCGTAGCGCTTCACTGGTACGGCCTGATGTATCTGGTGGGTTTCATTTTTGCAATGTGGCTGGCAACACGTCGGGCGAATCGTCCGGGCAGCGGCTGGAACAAAAATGAAGTTGAAAACTTACTCTATGCGGGCTTCCTCGGCGTCTTCCTCGGTGGACGTATTGGTTATGTTCTGTTCTACAACTTCCCGCAGTTTATGGCCGATCCGCTGTATCTTTTCCGTGTCTGGGACGGCGGCATGTCCTTCCACGGCGGCCTGATTGGCGTTATCGTGGTGATGATTATCTTCGCCCGCCGTACTAAACGTTCCTTCTTCCAGGTTTCTGATTTTATCGCACCACTCATTCCGTTTGGTCTTGGTGCCGGGCGTCTGGGCAACTTTATTAACGGTGAATTGTGGGGCCGCGTTGACCCGAACTTCCCGTTTGCCATGCTGTTCCCCGGCTCCCGTACAGAAGATATTTTGCTGCTGCAAACCAACCCGCAGTGGCAATCCATTTTCGACACTTACGGTGTGCTGCCGCGCCACCCATCACAGCTTTACGAGCTGCTGCTGGAAGGTGTGGTGCTGTTTATTATCCTCAACCTGTATATTCGTAAACCGCGCCCAATGGGAGCTGTCTCAGGTTTGTTCCTGATTGGCTACGGCGCGTTTCGCATCATTGTTGAGTTTTTCCGCCAGCCCGACGCGCAGTTTACCGGTGCCTGGGTGCAGTACATCAGCATGGGACAAATTCTTTCCATCCCGATGATTGTCGCGGGTGTGATCATGATGGTCTGGGCATATCGTCGCAGCCCACAGCAACACGTTTCCTGAGGAACCATGAAACAGTATTTAGAACTGATGCAAAAAGTGCTCGACGAAGGCACACAGAAAAACGACCGTACCGGAACCGGAACGCTTTCCATTTTTGGTCATCAGATGCGTTTTAACCTGCAGGATGGATTCCCGCTGGTGACAACCAAACGTTGCCACCTGCGTTCCATCATCCACGAACTGCTGTGGTTCTTGCAGGGCGACACTAACATTGCTTATCTACACGAAAACAATGTCACCATCTGGGACGAATGGGCCGATGAAAATGGCGACCTCGGTCCGGTGTATGGTAAACAGTGGCGCGCCTGGCCAACGCCAGATGGTCGTCATATTGACCAGATCACTACGGTACTGAACCAGCTGAAAAACGACCCGGATTCCCGCCGCATTATTGTTTCAGCGTGGAACGTAGGCGAACTGGATAAAATGGCGCTGGCACCGTGCCACGCATTCTTCCAGTTCTATGTGGCAGACGGCAAACTCTCTTGCCAGCTTTATCAGCGCTCCTGTGACGTCTTCCTCGGCCTGCCATTCAACATTGCCAGCTACGCGTTACTGGTACATATGATGGCGCAGCAGTGCGATCTGGAAGTGGGTGATTTTGTCTGGACCGGTGGCGACACGCACCTGTACAGCAACCATATGGATCAAACTCATCTGCAATTAAGCCGCGAACCGCGTCCGCTGCCGAAGTTGATTATCAAACGTAAACCCGAATCCATCTTCGACTACCGTTTCGAAGACTTTGAGATTGAAGGATACGATCCTCATCCGGGCATTAAAGCGCCGGTGGCTATCTAATTACGAAACATCCTGCCAGAGCCGACGCCAGTGTGCGTCGGTTTTTTTTACCCTCCGTTAAATTCTTCGAGACGCCTTCCCGAAATTTTGCAACCTCCTGCAACGGCGTAAATAGTCCGGAAGATGCGCCGAAGAAATAGAAACTGGCCCTCGTCTTTTTTTCTCCTCGCTCCATACTGCCGGCATGAAAACACAACGTGGTTATACGCTGATTGAAACGCTGGTCGCGATGCTGATTCTGGTCATGCTAAGCGCAAGTGGACTCTATGGCTGGCAATACTGGCAGCAGTCGCAACGGCTATGGCAAACCGCCAGCCAGGCGCGGGACTATTTGCTCTATTTACGTGAAGATGCCAACTGGCATAACCGCGACCACAGTATCAGTGTCATCAGGGAGGGGACGTTATGGTGCCTTGTGAGTTCCGCTGCTGGGGCGAATACCTGTCATGGCAGTTCACCGTTGGTCTTTGTGCCTCGCTGGCCCGAAGTCGAAATGAGCGACCTGACACCTTCGCTCACTTTCTTTGGCCTGCGCAATACCGCTTGGGCCGGACATATTCGCTTCAAAAACTCAACGGGAGAGTGGTGGCTGGTGGTTTCGCCGTGGGGAAGACTCCGGCTTTGTCAGCAAGGAGAAACAGAAGGATGCCTGTAAAAGAGCTAGGTTTTTCTCTGCTGGAAGTGTTGATTGCTATGGCGATCAGTAGCGTATTGTTGCTGGGGGCAGCACGCTTTCTGCCTGCGTTACAGCGTGAAAGTTTAACGAGCACCCGTAAGCTGGCGCTGGAAGATGAAATCTGGCTGCGGGTATTTACCGTCGCGAAGCATCTCCAGAGGGCGGGTTATTGTCATGGCAACTGTACTGGCGAAGGGCTGGAAATTGTCGGACAGGGTGACTGTATCATTGTGCAGTGGGATGCGAACAGTAACGGTATCTGGGATCGCGATCCGGTAAAAGAGTCTGACCAGATTGCATTTCGTGTGAAGGAGCATGTGCTGGAAACGCTACGCGGTGCGACATCTTGTGAAGGTAAGGGCTGGGATAAAGTGACCAACCCAGATGCCGTCGTTATCGACACTTTTCAGGTTACCCGACAGGATAACAGCGGTTTCGCGCCGGTGTTGACGGTTAATATGCATGCTGCCAGTAAGTCTGAACCGCAAACCGTGGTGGATGCCAGCTATAGCGTGACAGGATTCAACCTGTGAACCGCGAAAAGGGTGTTTCGTCACTGGCTCTGGTCCTTATGCTGCTGGTTTTGGGTAGCTTGCTATTGCAAGGAATGAGTCAGCAGGATCGCAGTTTTGCCTCTCGCGTGAGCATGGAAAGTCAGTCATTGCGCCGCCAGGCCATCGTTCAGTCGACGCTGGAGTGGGGAAAAATGCACGCCTGGCAGACGCAGCCCGCAGTTCAGTGCTTACTGTACGCAGCCACCGGTGCCCGGGTTTGTCTGCGTTTATTGGCAGATAATGAAGCCTTATTGATTGCCGGTTATGAAGGCGTTTCGTTGTGGCGAACAGGCGAAGTCATCGATGGAAACATTGTTTTTTCGCCACGCGGCTGGAGCGATTTTTGTCCGCTGAAAGAGAGGGCGTTATGTCAGCTTCCCTGAAGAATCAACAAGGCTTTAGCCTGCCGGAGGTAATGTTGGCGATGGTGTTGATGGTGATGATTGTCACTGCGTTATCGGGTTTCCAGCGAACATTAATGAACAGTCTTGCCAGCAGAAACCAGTACCAACAGCTCTGGCGGCATGGCTGGCAGCAAACGCAACTGCGTGCGATTTCGCCACCTGCCAACTGGCAGGTCAACCGAATGCAGACATCGCAGGCGGGATGTGTCAGCATCAACGTTACGCTAGTTTCACCCGGGGGCAGAGAAGGCGAGATGACCCGCCTGCATTGCCCGAATCGTCAGTAGTCAGGAGCCGCTATGTTAAGGGTCTACCATTCCAATCGTCTGGACGTGCTGGAAGCGTTGATGGAGTTTATTGTCGAACGCGAACGGCTGGACGATCCTTTCGAACCAGAGATGATTCTGGTGCAAAGTACCGGTATGGCGCAGTGGCTGCAAATGACCCTGTCGCAAAAGTTTGGTATTGCGGCAAACATTGATTTTCCGCTGCCAGCGAGCTTTATCTGGGATATGTTCGTCCGGGTGTTACCGGAGATACCCAAAGAGAGCGCCTTTAACAAACAGAGCATGAGCTGGAAACTGATGACTCTGCTGCCGCAATTGCTGGATCGCGAAGACTTTACCCTGTTGCGGCATTATCTGACTGACGATAGCGACAAGCGAAAACTGTTCCAGCTTTCCTCTAAAGCGGCGGACCTGTTTGACCAGTATCTGGTCTATCGCCCGGACTGGCTGGCACAGTGGGAAGCCGGGAATCTGGTAGAAGGACTTGGAGAGGCGCAGGCCTGGCAAGCGCCGTTGTGGAAGGCGCTGGTGGAATATACCCATGAACTCGGGCAACCGCGCTGGCACCGCGCCAATCTCTATCAGCGCTTTATCGAAACGCTGGAGTCCGCGACGACCTGCCCGCCGGGGCTACCTTCGCGTGTCTTTATATGCGGTATTTCCGCGTTACCGCCTGTTTATCTCCAGGCGCTACAGGCGCTGGGTAAACATATTGAAATCCATCTCCTGTTTACCAACCCTTGCCGTTATTACTGGGGCGACATTAAAGATCCTGCTTATCTGGCGAAACTGCTGACTCGCCAGCGCCGACACAGTTTTGAAGATCGCGAATTACCGCTATTTCGCGACAGCGAAAATGCCGGGCAGCTCTTTAACAGCGATGGTGAACAGGATGTCGGCAACCCGCTGCTGGCCTCATGGGGCAAGCTTGGGCGCGACTACATTTATCTCCTTTCTGATCTGGAGAGCAGCCAGGAGCTGGACGCTTTTGTCGATGTGACGCCAGATAACCTGCTGCATAACATTCAGTCTGACATTCTGGAACTGGAGAACCGCGCCGTTGCGGGTGTGAACATCGAAGAGTTTTCCCGTAGCGATAACAAACGCCCTCTTGATCCACTGGATAGCAGTATCACCTTCCACGTTTGCCATAGCCCGCAGCGTGAAGTTGAAGTTTTACACGATCGCTTGCTGGCGATGCTGGAGGAAGACCCGACACTTACTCCGCGCGACATCATCGTGATGGTGGCCGACATCGACAGCTACAGTCCGTTTATTCAGGCTGTGTTTGGTAGCGCACCTGCGGATCGTTACCTGCCTTACGCCATTTCCGACCGTCGGGCGCGGCAGTCGCATCCGGTACTTGAAGCGTTTATCAGCCTGTTATCGTTGCCAGACAGCCGATTTGTGTCGGAAGACGTGCTGGCATTACTGGATGTGCCGGTGCTGGCGGCGCGGTTTGACATCACCGAAGAAGGGCTGCGTTATTTACGTCAGTGGGTCAACGAGTCCGGAATTCGTTGGGGGATAGATGACGATAACGTTCGCGAGCTGGAACTCCCCGCCACCGGTCAACACACCTGGCGGTTTGGCCTGACGCGCATGTTGCTGGGCTACGCGATGGAAAGCGCGCAGGGCGAGTGGCAATCGGTTCTACCTTATGATGAATCGAGCGGCTTAATTGCAGAACTGGTGGGGCATCTGGCTTCACTGCTAATGCAACTGAATATCTGGCGTCGCGGGCTGGCGCAGGAGCGTCCGCTGGAAGAGTGGTTGCCGGTTTGTCGCGATATGCTCAACGCCTTCTTCCTGCCGGATGCGGAAACCGAAGCGGCGATGACGCTGATCGAACAACAATGGCAGGCGATTATCGCCGAAGGTTTAGGTGCGCAGTATGGCGACGCGGTGCCGTTGTCACTATTGCGTGATGAACTGGCACAACGTCTGGATCAGGAACGTATCAGCCAGCGTTTTCTCGCCGGGCCGGTTAACATTTGTACTCTGATGCCAATGCGTTCCATCCCATTCAGAGTGGTGTGCCTGCTGGGAATGAACGACGGCGTTTACCCACGCCAGTTTGCGCCATTGGGCTTTGACCTGATGAGTCAGAAACCGAAGCGTGGCGACCGTAGCCGTCGCGATGACGACCGCTATCTGTTCCTGGAAGCGTTAATTTCCGCGCAGCAAAAACTCTATATCAGCTATATCGGGCGTTCCATTCAGGATAACAGTGAACGTTTCCCGTCGGTACTGGTGCAGGAACTGATCGACTACATCGGGCAAAGCCATTATCTACCGGGCGATGAAGCGCTCAACTGTGATGAAAGCGAGGCAAGGGTAAAAGCGCATCTTACTTGCCTCCATACCCGAATGCCGTTTGATCCGCAAAACTACCAGCCAGGCGAACGACAAAGTTATGCTCGTGAATGGCTACCTGCGGCCAGCCAGGCTGGTAAAGCACATTCTGAATTTGTTCAGCCGCTGCCGTTTACCTTACCGGAAACCGTGCCGCTGGAAACGCTACAACGATTCTGGGCACATCCGGTGCGGGCATTTTTCCAGATGCGTTTGCAGGTGAACTTCCGTACCGAAGACAGCGAAATTCCCGACACCGAACCTTTTATTCTTGAAGGGCTTAGTCGTTATCAAATCAACCAGCAGTTATTGAATGCACTGGTTGAGCAGGATGATGCCGAACGCTTGTTCCGTCGCTTCCGGGCGGCAGGGGATTTACCGTATGGCGCTTTTGGTGAAATTTTCTGGGAAACACAGTGCCAGGAGATGCAGCAGCTTGCCGACAGAGTCATTGCCTGTCGCCAACCGGGGCAAAGTATGGAAATTGATCTCGCCTGCAACGGTGTGCAAATAACGGGTTGGTTGCCGCAGGTGCAGCCGGATGGCCTGTTACGCTGGCGTCCCTCTTTATTAAGTGTGGCGCAGGGAATGCAACTTTGGCTGGAACACCTTGTCTACTGTGCCAGCGGTGGTAATGGTGAAAGTCGCCTTTTTCTACGCAAAGACGGCGAGTGGCGTTTTCCGCCGCTTGCAGCCGAACAGGCTTTACATTACCTCTCAGAACTGATTGAGGGGTATCGTGAAGGGATGTCCACGCCGCTGCTGGTGTTACCTGAAAGTGGCGGCGCGTGGCTAAAAACCTGTTATGACGCGCAAAACGATGCCATGCTGGATGACGATTCCACGTTGCAAAAAGCCCGTACGAAATTCCTTCAGGCTTACGAAGGCAACATGATGGTGCGTGGCGAAGGTGATGATATCTGGTATCAACGGCTCTGGCGGCAATTAACACCAGAGACAATGGAGGCCATCGTTGAACAGTCGCAACGTTTCCTGTTACCGCTGTTTCGCTTTAATCAGTCATGAGTACTGTATAAAAATTGCGCAATATATCTGCTTGCTTTATGATGCGCACCAGTCACGGACTGATGGATATATAGACATAGGCTGACTCGTGCAGCACAAGATTAAATTCTGGCAGATGATTTGCGTTAACCTGTTGAATCTGGACAGAAAATAAAGTTGATTATGAGGTCCGTGAATGCCCCGCAGCACCTGGTTCAAAGCATTATTGTTGTTTGTTGCCCTTTGGGCACCCTTAAGTCAGGCAGAAACGGGATGGCAGCCGATTCAGGAAACCATCCGTAAAAGTGATAAAGATAACCGCCAGTATCAGGCTATACGTCTGGATAACGGTATGGTGGTTTTGCTGGTTTCTGACCCGCAGGCGGTTAAATCGCTCTCGGCGCTGGTGGTGCCCGTTGGGTCGCTGGAAGATCCCGAGGCGTACCAGGGGCTGGCACATTACCTTGAACATATGAGTCTGATGGGTTCGAAAAAGTACCCGCAGGCTGACAGTCTGGCTGAATACCTCAAAATGCACGGCGGCAGCCACAATGCCAGCACGGCACCGTATCGCACGGCTTTCTATCTGGAAGTTGAGAACGACGCCTTGCCCGGTGCGGTAGACCGCCTGGCGGACGCTATTGCTGAACCCTTGCTCGACAAGAAATACGCCGAACGTGAGCGTAATGCGGTGAACGCTGAATTAACCATGGCGCGTACGCGTGATGGGATGCGCATGGCACAGGTCAGCGCAGAAACCATTAACCCGGCACACCCAGGTTCAAAGTTTTCTGGTGGTAACCTCGAAACTTTAAGCGATAAACCCGGCAATCCGGTACAGCAGGCGCTGAAAGATTTCCACGAGAAATATTACTCTGCCAATCTGATGAAGGCGGTTATATACAGCAATAAACCGTTGTCGGAGTTGGCAAAAATGGCGGCGGACACTTTTGGTCGCGTGCCGAACAAAGAGAGCAAAAAACCGGAAATCACCGTGCCGGTAGTCACCGACGCGCAAAAGGGCATTATCATTCATTACGTCCCGGCGCTGCCGCGTAAAGTTCTGCGCGTTGAGTTTCGCATCGATAACAATTCAGCGAAGTTCCGTAGTAAAACGGATGAATTGATTACCTATCTGATTGGTAATCGCAGCCCAGGTACACTTTCTGACTGGCTGCAAAAGCAGGGATTAGTTGAGGGCATTAGCGCCAATTCCGATCCTATCGTCAACGGCAACAGCGGCGTATTAGCGATCTCTGCGTCTTTAACCGATAAAGGTCTGGCGAATCGCGATCAGGTTGTGGCGGCCATTTTTAGCTACCTCAATCTGTTACGTGAAAAAGGTATTGATAAACAATATTTTGATGAACTGGCCAATGTACTGGATATCGACTTCCGTTATCCGTCGATCACTCGCGATATGGATTATGTTGAATGGCTGGCGGATACCATGATTCGCGTTCCTGTTGAGCATACGCTGGACGCGGTAAATATTGCCGATCGGTACGATGCTAAAGCAGTAAAAGAACGCCTGGCGATGATGACGCCGCAGAATGCGCGTATCTGGTATATCAGCCCGAAAGAGCCGCACAACAAAACGGCTTACTTTGTCGATGCGCCGTATCAGGTAGATAAAATCAGCCCACAAACTTTCGCTGACTGGCAGAAAAAAGCCGCCAATATTGCGCTCTCCTTACCGGAGCTTAACCCTTATATTCCTGACGATTTCTCGCTGATGAAGTCAGAGAAGAAATACGACCATCCAGAGTTGATTGTGGATGAGGCGAATCTGCGTGTGGTGTATACGCCGAGCCGTTATTTTGCCAGCGAGCCTAAAGCCGATGTCAGCCTGATTTTGCGTAACCCGAAAGCCATGGACAGCGCCCGCAATCAGGTGATGTTTGCGCTCAATGATTATCTTGCCGGACTGGCGCTTGATCAGTTAAGCAACCAGGCGTCGGTTGGTGGCATAAGTTTTTCCACCAATGCTAACAACGGCCTTATGGTTAATGCCAATGGTTACACCCAGCGCCTGCCGCAGCTGTTCCAGGCTCTGCTGGAGGGCTACTTTAGCTATACCGCTACGGAAGATCAGCTTGAGCAGGCGAAGTCCTGGTATAACCAGATGATGGATTCCGCAGAAAAGGGCAAAGCGTTCGAGCAGGCGATTATGCCCGCGCAGATGCTCTCGCAAGTGCCGTACTTCTCGCGAGATGAACGGCGCAAAATTTTGCCTTCAATCACTTTGAAAGAGGTGCTGGCCTATCGCGACGCCTTAAAATCAGGGGCTCGACCAGAGTTTATGGTTATTGGCAACATGACCGAAGCCCAGGCAACAACGCTGGCACGCGATGTGCAAAAACAGTTGGGCGCTGATGGTTCGGAGTGGTGTCGTAACAAAGATGTCGTGGTCGATAAAAAACAATCCGTCATCTTTGAAAAAGCCGGTAACAGCACCGACTCCGCACTGGCAGCGGTATTTGTACCGACTGGCTACGATGAATACACCAGCTCAGCCTATAGCTCTCTGCTGGGGCAGATCGTACAGCCGTGGTTCTACAATCAGTTGCGTACCGAAGAACAGTTGGGCTATGCCGTGTTTGCGTTTCCAATGAGCGTGGGACGTCAGTGGGGCATGGGCTTCCTGTTGCAAAGCAATGATAAACAGCCTTCATTCTTGTGGAAGCGTTACAAGGCGTTTTTCCCAACCGCAGAGGCAAAATTGCGGACGATGAAGCCAGAAGAGTTTGCGCAAATCCAGCAGGCGGTAATAACCCAGATGCTGCAGGCACCGCAAACGCTCGGCGAAGAAGCATCGAAGTTAAGTAAAGATTTCGATCGCGGCAATATGCGCTTCGATTCGCGTGATAAAATCGTGGCCCAGATAAAACTGCTGACGCCGCAAAAACTTGCTGATTTCTTCCATCAGGCTGTGGTCGAGCCGCAAGGCATGGCTATTCTGTCGCAGATTTCCGGCAGCCAGAACGGGAAAGCCGAATATGTGCATCCTGAAGGCTGGAAAGTGTGGGAGAACGTCAGCGCGTTGCAGCAAACAATGCCCCTGATGAGTGAAAAGAATGAGTGATGTCGCCGAGACACTAGATCCTTTGCGCTTGCCCTTACAGGGCGAGCGCCTGATTGAAGCCTCTGCCGGCACAGGCAAAACCTTTACGATTGCGGCGCTCTATTTGCGCCTGTTACTTGGACTAGGCGGTTCTGCCGCCTTTCCCCGCCCGCTGACCGTTGAAGAACTGCTGGTGGTGACCTTTACCGAGGCTGCCACGGCAGAATTGCGCAGTCGTATCCGTAGCAATATCCACGAGTTGCGCATCGCCTGTCTGCGTGAAACCACCGACAATCCACTGTACGAACGCCTGCTGGAAGAGATCGACGATAAAGCGCAAGCCGCGCAGTGGTTGTTGTTAGCCGAACGGCAGATGGATGAAGCGGCAGTCTTTACTATTCACGGTTTTTGCCAGCGCATGCTCAACTTGAATGCCTTTGAATCCGGCATGCTGTTTGAGCAGCAGCTGATTGAAGATGAGTCTCTGCTACGCTACCAGGTCTGCGCCGATTTCTGGCGTCGCCACTGCTACCCGCTGCCGCGTGAAATTGCCCAGGTGGTCTTTGAAACCTGGAAAGGACCGCAGGCGTTGCTGCGCGATATTAATCGTTATCTGCAAGGCGAAGCACCGGTTATCAAAGCACCGCCGCCCGATGATGAAACGCTGGCTTCCCGCCACGCGCAAATTGTGGCGCGTATTGATACGGTAAAACAGCAGTGGCGCGACGCAGTGGGTGAACTGGATGCGCTGATCGAATCTTCTGGTATTGATCGACGCAAGTTTAACCGTAGCAATCAGGCTAAATGGATCGAGAAGATCAGTGCCTGGGCAGAAGAAGAGACCAACAGTTATCAGTTACCGGAGTCGCTGGAAAAATTCTCTCAGCGTTTCTTAGAAGATCGCACGAAAGCCGGGGGGGAAACCCCGCGACATCCACTGTTTGAGGCGATCGATCAACTGCTTGCAGAACCATTGTCGATCCGTGATCTGGTGATCACCCGCGCATTGGCTGAGATCCGCGAAACAGTAGCGCGTGAAAAACGCCGCCGTGGCGAATTGGGTTTTGATGACATGTTAAGTCGGCTCGATTCCGCGCTGCGTAGCGAAAGCGGCGAGGTGTTGGCAGCGGCGATCCGTACGCGATTCCCGGTGGCAATGATTGATGAATTTCAGGATACCGACCCCCAGCAGTACCGAATATTTCGCCGTATCTGGCACCATCAACCGGAAACTGCATTGTTGCTGATTGGCGACCCGAAACAGGCTATATATGCATTCCGTGGAGCGGATATCTTCACTTATATGAAGGCGCGTAATGAAGTTCACGCGCACTACACCTTAGACACCAACTGGCGCTCAGCACCTGGAATGGTGAACAGCGTGAATAAGCTTTTCAGCCAGACTGATGACGCGTTCATGTTTCGCGAAATACCATTTATTCCAGTGAAATCAGCCGGCAAAAATCAGGCGTTACGTTTTGTATTTAAAGGTGAAACGCAGCCTGCGATGAAAATGTGGCTGATGGAAGGCGAAAGCTGCGGCGTTGGCGATTATCAAAGTACCATGGCGCAGGTATGTGCTGCGCAAATCCGCGACTGGCTACAAGCCGGACAGCGGGGCGAAGCGTTGCTGATGAACGGCGACGACGCGCGTCCGGTGCGTGCTTCGGACATCAGTGTGCTGGTGCGCAGCCGCCAGGAGGCCGCTCAGGTGCGCGATGCCTTAACGCTGCTGGAAATCCCTTCCGTTTACCTTTCGAACCGCGACAGTGTTTTTGAAACTCTGGAAGCGCAGGAGATGCTTTGGCTGTTGCAGGCGGTGATGACACCAGAACGTGAGAACACCCTGCGCAGTGCGCTGGCAACGTCAATGATGGGGCTGAATGCGCTGGATATTGAAACGCTGAATAATGACGAACATGCGTGGGATGCGGTAGTCGAAGAGTTCGATGGTTATCGGCAAATCTGGCGCAAACGTGGCGTTATGCCGATGCTGCGGGCGCTGATGTCGGCGCGTAACATTGCAGAAAACTTGCTGGCAACAGCAGGCGGTGAGCGGCGTCTTACCGATATCTTGCATATCAGCGAATTGCTACAAGAAGCCGGAACGCAGCTGGAAAGTGAACATGCGCTGGTACGCTGGTTATCGCAACATATCCTCGAGCCAGACAGTAATGCCTCCAGCCAACAAATGCGTCTCGAAAGTGATAAACATCTGGTGCAGATTGTCACGATCCACAAATCGAAAGGGCTGGAATATCCATTGGTCTGGCTGCCGTTTATCACCAATTTCCGCGTCCAGGATCAGGCGTTTTATCACGATCGCCACTCGTTTGAGGCTGTTCTGGATCTTAATGCTGCGCCAGAAAGCGTCGACCTCGCGGAGGCCGAACGTCTGGCGGAAGATCTGCGTTTGCTTTACGTTGCGCTGACGCGTTCGGTTTGGCATTGCAGTCTCGGCGTTGCACCGCTGGTGCGCCGTCGTGGCGATAAAAAAGGTGACACCGATGTCCACCAAAGTGCGCTCGGGCGTTTGCTGCAAAAAGGGGAACCGCAAGATGCGGCAGGGCTTCGCACCTGTATTGAAGCGTTATGCGATGATGATATTGCCTGGCAAACGGCACAAACTGGTGATAACCAGCCCTGGCAGGTTAATGATGCTTTAACTGCAGAACTGAATGCGAGGACGCTACAACGATTGCCCGGCGATAACTGGCGCGTCACCAGCTATTCAGGTTTGCAGCAGCGTGGTCACGGTATCGCTCAGGATCTGATGCCACGGCTGGATGTTGATGCCGCAGGCGTGGTCAGCACCGTAGAAGAACCGACGTTAACACCGCATCAGTTCCCGCGTGGTGCGTCACCAGGGACGTTTTTGCACAGTTTGTTTGAAGATCTCGATTTTACCCAGCCGGTTGAGCCGAACTGGGTGAGGGAAAAACTGGAACTGGGCGGCTTTGAAGTGCAGTGGGAACCAGTGTTGACCGAGTGGATCACGGCTGTCCTCCAGGCACCTCTCAATGAAACGGGTGTTAGCCTGAATCAGCTTTCCGACCGCGATAAACAGGTGGAGATGGAGTTTTACCTGCCGATTAGTGAACCGCTCATCGCCAGCCAGCTTGATGCACTAATTCGCCAGTTTGATCCGCTATCCGCTGGCTGCCCGCCGCTGGAGTTCATGCAGGTACGCGGCATGTTAAAAGGCTTTATCGACCTGGTATTCCGCCACGAAGGGCGTTATTACCTGCTCGACTATAAATCCAACTGGCTGGGTGAAGACAGTTCGGCTTATACCCAACAGGCTATGGCAGCGGCGATGCAGGCACACCGCTATGATCTGCAATATCAGCTTTATACCCTGGCGCTGTATCGTTATCTGCGCCATCGCATTGCTGATTACGACTATGATCGTCACTTTGGCGGCGTTATCTATCTGTTCCTGCGTGGCGTTGATAAAGAACATCCGCAACAAGGGATTTACACAACCCGACCCAACGCCGGGTTGATTGACCTGATGGATGAGATGTTTGCCGGTATGACCCTGGAGGAGGCGTAATGAAATTGCAAAAGCAATTACTGGAAGCTGTGGAGCACAAACAGCTACGCCCGCTGGATGTGCAATTTGCCCTGACCGTGGCGGGAGATGAACATCCCGCCGTCACTCTTGCAGCGGCACTGTTAAGCCACGACGCCGGGGAAGGGCATGTCTGTTTGCCGCTCTCACGACTTGAGAACAACGAAGCCTCGCATCCACTGTTGGCGACCTGTGTCAGTGAAATCGGTGAGCTACAAAACTGGGAAGAGTGCTTACTAGCTTCACAGGCGGTCAGTCGAGGTGATGAGCCTACGCCAATGATCCTCTGTGGCGATCGCCTTTATCTCAATCGGATGTGGTGTAATGAGCGCACAGTGGCACGCTTTTTCAACGAAGTGAATCATGCCATTGAGGTTGATGAAGCTCTACTGGCGCAAACCCTGGACAAACTTTTTCCAGTAAGCGATGAAATTAACTGGCAAAAAGTGGCGGCGGCAGTGGCGCTGACGCGGCGGATCTCGGTGATTTCCGGCGGCCCTGGCACCGGTAAAACGACCACCGTAGCGAAGTTGCTGGCAGCGTTAATTCAAATGGCAGACGGCGAACGCTGCCGTATCCGTCTGGCTGCACCAACGGGTAAAGCTGCCGCGCGCTTAACCGAATCTCTCGGCAAGGCTTTGCGCCAGTTACCGCTGACCGATGAACAAAAGAAACGCATTCCGGAAGATGCCAGCACTTTGCACCGATTGCTGGGTGCGCAGCCGGGTAGCCAGCGTTTACGTCATCATGCCGGTAACCCGCTGCATCTTGATGTGCTGGTGGTAGATGAAGCGTCAATGATCGATCTGCCTATGATGTCGAGACTGATCGACGCCTTGCCCGATCATGCGCGAGTGATCTTTCTCGGCGATCGTGATCAACTGGCCTCGGTTGAGGCTGGGGCTGTGCTGGGCGATATCTGCGCTTATGCCAATGCCGGCTTTACCGCCGAGCGTGCCGGGCAGCTAAGCCGCCTGACGGGAACTCACGTTCCGTCAGGAACTGGCACAGAAGCGGCATCTTTGCGCGACAGTCTCTGCCTGCTGCAAAAAAGCTATCGTTTCGGCAGCGATTCTGGCATTGGTCAGTTAGCTGCGGCGATCAACCGTGGTGATAAAACGGCAGTGAAAACCGTTTTTCAGCAGGATTTTACTGATATCGAAAAACGGCTTTTACAGAGCGGCGAAGACTATATTGCGATGCTTGAGGAGGCTCTTGCGGGTTACGGGCGTTATCTGGATCTGCTGCAAGCGCGTGCCGAGCCGGATTTAATCATTCAGGCGTTCAATGAATACCAGCTTTTGTGCGCCCTGCGGGAAGGGCCGTTTGGCGTGGCTGGATTGAATGAGCGAATTGAGCAGTTTATGCAACAGAAGCGCAAAATTCATCGTCATCCGCACTCACGCTGGTACGAAGGCCGGCCGGTAATGATTGCCCGCAATGACAGCGCGCTTGGGTTGTTTAATGGTGATATCGGCATTGCGCTGGATCGTGGGCAGGGGACGCGCGTCTGGTTTGCGATGCCGGATGGCAATATTAAGTCTGTGCAACCGAGCCGCCTGCCAGAACACGAAACCACGTGGGCGATGACGGTACATAAATCGCAGGGATCGGAGTTTGACCATGCGGCGTTGATTTTACCGAGCCAACGCACGCCAGTTGTAACGCGAGAGCTGGTTTACACTGCGGTGACCCGCGCGCGTCGCCGTCTGTCGTTGTATGCCGATGAGCGCATATTAAGTGCGGCAATCGCCACTCGTACTGAGCGGCGCAGTGGTCTGGCGGCGTTGTTTAGTTCGCGGGAATAAACGTGATTGCCTGATGCGACGCATGCGCGTCCTGTCATGCCTCCGGGCATTGCGCATATGCGCATCTGGCGATTTCCGTCGCTTACCCTAAATCCGCCATCAACACCTTTGATTTGATGTAGGTCGGATAAGGCGTTCACGCCGCATCCGACGATGAGCGTCAATACCTGATGCGATGCTAGCGTGTTTATCATGCCTCCAGGCATTGCGCATGTCGCATCTGGCGATTTCCACCACTTACCCCAAATCCGCCATCAACACTTTGGATTTACGCTGGTAGTTGTACAACTGCTTTTTGCTCTCGGGCAGTAAATCAATATCCACCGGGGTAAATCCACGTTCCTGGAACCAGTGAATACTGCGCGTGGTCAGTACAAACAATTTGCTTAATCCGCTTTGCTTCGCCTGAGCGGCAATGCGCTCCAGCAAAACCTCGCCCCTTGATGAGCTGCGGTAATCCGGGTGAACGGCCACACAGGCCATTTCCCCAATCTTCTCTTCCGGGAACGGATAGAGTGCTGCGCAGGCAATAGTCGTGTTATCGCGCTGAATAATAGTGAATTTGTCGATTTCCATCTCCAGTTGCTCGCGAGAACGGCGTACCAGAATACCTTGCTGCTCCAGTGGGCGAATCAACTCCAGAATGCCGCCAATATCGTTGATGGTTGCGCGACGAATTTGCTCGGCGCTTTCCATCACAATCTGCGTACCGATACCGTCACGTGAGAACAACTCTTGCAACAGCGCGCCATCTTCCTGGTAACTAATTAAATGACAGCGACGTACGCCGCTGCGGCAGGCTTTCACCGCACCACGCAAAAAGCGCACCGTACCGGAGTTGTAATCGCCTTTCTCTTCCTGAGCTTCTACCCGCGCTTGTGCTTCGTTAGGGAAAAGCTCGGAGACAATATCGCCGTCGTCATTAGTGACGCCCTGTGAAGAGCAAAAACCAATCATCTTTTCAGCTTTCAGTTTGATGGCCAGTTGAGTGGCGATCTCTTCCGAGGTCAGATTAAAGCTCTCGCCAGTGACTGAAACCGCGACCGGCCCCAGCAGCACTATCGCACCGCTGTCCAGTTGACGATGAATCGCATCTTCGTCAATCCGCCGGATACGCCCGCTATGGCAGTAATCCACACCGTCATCCACGCCCAGCGGCTGGGCAATAATAAAATTGCCACTGACGACGTTGATATGCGCGCCCTGCAGCGGCGTGTTATTGAGACTCATCGACAGGCGAGCAGTAATGTCCAGTTGCAATGTTCCCGCAGCCTGCTTCACCAGTTCTAGTGTTTTGGCGTCGGTCACGCGTATATTTTTGTGATATAGCGGTTCGTGGTGATGCGCTGCCAGATTCGCATCGATCTGCGGGCGCGCTCCATAGACCACGACCAGACGGATGCCGAGGCTGTGCAGCAACCCGATATCATTAACGATACTGGAGAAATTCTCATGCTCAATGGCTTCACCGCCGAGCATGATGACAAACGTTTTTCCCCGGTGGGTATTGATATAAGGAACCGAATGGCGGAATCCCTCGACCAACTCGGTTTTACGTTCCTTCATCACGGCACACCTCTTTGCATGATTATTCGTAATTATTGTATTTTTATTCTGTTTTTTCACTGGGTGCAAGTGCAAATTTTACGCATGAGCAACTTTTTTATCAGTAATGCCGTGAATATAAAAAGAATGTTTACCGTTTATTAGATGACAGATTATGCGTCTTTCGCTAAAGTTTCCGGTCAAATTAGTCGTTTATTTGTTACACAGCTTAGATTTTTTTGCTCGGGAGATGCATGTCGGGATCCAACACAGCAATCAGCCGTCGTCGTTTACTGCAAGGCGCGGGTGCCATGTGGCTATTGAGCGTAAGTCAGGTCAGTCTGGCTGCGGTCAGCCAGGTCGTGGCGGTGCGCGTCTGGCCTGCGTCCAGCTACACCCGTGTGACGGTAGAATCTAATCGTCAGCTGAAATATAAGCAGTTCGCGTTGAGTAACCCTGAACGCGTGGTGGTGGATATCGAAGATGTAAACCTGAACTCAGTGCTCAAGGGGATGGCGGCACAAATTCGTGCTGATGACCCGTTCATCAAGTCGGCGCGCGTCGGGCAGTTTGACCCGCAAACCGTGCGGATGGTTTTTGAGTTAAAGCAAAACGTAAAACCGCAGCTGTTTGCCCTTGCTCCGGTCGCCGGGTTTAAAGAGCGTCTGGTGATGGATCTCTATCCTGCCAATGCTCAGGACATGCAGGACCCGCTGCTGGCGCTGCTGGAGGATTACAATAAAGGCGATCTCGAAAAGCAGGTGCCGCCTGCGCAGAGTGGCCCGCAGCCAGGCAAAGCAGGGCGCGATCGTCCGATTGTCATTATGCTTGACCCTGGCCATGGCGGCGAAGACTCCGGTGCGGTGGGGAAATACAAAACGCGTGAAAAAGACGTGGTATTGCAAATTGCCCGCCGTTTGCGCTCTCTGATTGAGAAAGAGGGCAATATGAAAGTTTACATGACCCGTAATGAAGACATCTTCATTCCGTTGCAAGTGCGCGTAGCAAAAGCACAGAAACAGCGTGCTGACTTGTTTGTCTCTATTCATGCCGATGCCTTTACCAGTCGCCAGCCGAGCGGTTCATCTGTGTTTGCGCTCTCTACCAAAGGTGCAACCAGTACCGCGGCAAAATATCTGGCGCAAACTCAGAACGCCTCGGACTTGATTGGTGGCGTGAGTAAGAGCGGCGACCGTTATGTCGACCATACTATGTTCGATATGGTGCAGTCGCTGACCATTGCCGACAGTCTGAAGTTTGGTAAAGCTGTGTTGAATAAGCTCGGTAAAATCAACAAGCTGCATAAAAATCAGGTTGAACAAGCCGGGTTTGCCGTGCTGAAAGCGCCTGATATACCCTCCATTTTGGTCGAAACGGCGTTTATCAGTAACGTTGAGGAAGAACGTAAACTGAAAACGGCAACCTTCCAGCAGGAAGTTGCGGAATCAATCCTCGCAGGGATAAAAGCGTATTTTGCCGATGGGGCGACGCTGGCGAGAAGGGGATAATGTTTTTATTTATTCAATGAATTTATATTTCGTTGAATAGATAATATTTACCTGAATATTAGACGTTGGTTTTGTGACTGATGTCGAATATTTGAATGTCGGCTTGAAAAATAAGCCGACCATCTCTTTAATTAAGCACAATTCCGTGTAATGTATATGCATTAGTTAATCATCTTGTAACTGTTAAATCAGGCAAGGCAATGTTTGAAGTAATTATTACTTCTGACGTGCCTTGCCTTTTTTTTGGAGCTATGGAATGATCATCGAAAAAGTCATGAACAATAATTGTGTACAGGCATCGATGAATGGACAGGAGGTTATCATTTCTGGGCCTGGCGTCGGTTACAACAAAAAATATGGAATGTCGGTCCCTGAGCATCCGGCTAACCGGATTTTTTATGTCAGAAATGAACAAAAAAATAAACTCTACAAATTGATTGAGCATGTGGATATCGAGTATGTTTTTGTTGCCGAAAAAATAGTGCAATATGCGGAGAACAATCTCGAAAAAAATCTCAATCCATCGCTACTATTGATTCTTGCTGATCACATTTCGAATGCAATATCCCGAGTCGCTTCAGGCATACAAATTAATAATGTTTTCCTTGATGAAATCAAAGCGTTGTACAAAGCAGAGTATGCGATAAGTCGCGATGCATTAACTATCATTAATGAGCAATTCAGCGTTCAACTTCCTGATGATGAGATTGGTTTTATAGCATTGCATATTTTAAATAATTATGAAAATTCAGTTGATTATGAATCAGTACGGATTATTGAGTTGTCGCAAATAATCACGGGGCTTATTGAAGTTGTTTATAACAGAAAGGTGGACAGAAGTTCATTTAATTATTCCAGGTTCATGATACACCTTAAATATTTTTCAAGTCGCGTATTATGCAATGAAAAAATAAAACAGAAAGATATTGGTGATCTCTATGAACAGTTTCTTGAGAAAGACATTCTGTTACAGCGCGCAATTCATGAAATTGAAAGGTATTTGTACGCCACTTTTAAATATGAATTGATTTTGGAAGAAAAACTATATCTCTCTATTCGCACCAAAGTATTAATGGACTAATTATATATAACATTTATATGAGATAACCCGCATGAAACAAAAGAAAGCCTGGAGTTTTTTTCAGAGCCTGGGAAAGGCATTTATGTATCCCATCGCTCTGCTAAGTGTATGTGGCATGATGTTAGGGCTAGGAAGTGGTTTAGCCAGCGATGATATGGCAAAATTAATTCCACTACTGGCTATTCCCGTAATTAAAACCATTCTTGATTTTATTGTTAGCCTTGGTTTGTTTGCCTTTGTCAATTTACCTGTATTGTTTGCGATAGCTATACCTCTGGGGTTATTAAAAGAGAAAGAGGATAAAGCCTATGGCGCTTTTTCTGGCTTAATTGGTTTCATGGCGATGCATCTGGGAACGAACTTTTATCTTAAACAACATGACTTATTGGTCGCTGCTGATCAAATGTCGACACATGGGCAAACCATTATTCTGGGAATCCAGTCCTACAATACCAGTGTGTTGGGTGGGATTATAGCAGGATTATTAGTCGCCAGTATGTATAAAAAGATCGTTAACTTACGTATTCCTGAATCATTAGGATTTTATAGTGGCCCACGCCTGGTGCCTATTATTACACTGATTGTGATGAGTGGATTTGGTCTGATCATCCCTTTTATCTGGCCGCCATTTTTCAATCTTTTCATGCTCATTGGCCACTGGATTTCAACTTCCGGTCCTGTTGGCTATTTTTTCTATGCAGTCGCCGAACGCGTGACGATACCTTTTGGTTTAAATCACCTGGTGACGTCAGTTTTCCGCTTTACCCCCATCGGCGGATCGGCAGTGATCGGCGGCGAAGAGTATTATGGCACCCTGAACATGTTTATGGCGTACGTCAAAGAGAATGCGGTCATTCCGCTGGATTTGGCGGGGAAAATGGAACAGGGCAAACTGATGATTCAGTATGGTCTGGCTGGTGCCGCGCTGGCGATGTATCGCACTGCTCATGCTCAAAACAGAAAAGCTATCAAAGCATTGCTTATTTCCGGGGTGCTTACAGTCATTATTGGCGGCGTCAGCGAACCGATTGAATTTCTGTTCTTATTTGTCAGTCCACTGCTGTTTGTCTTCCATGCCTTTATGAATGGATTCGCCAACATGGTCTTGCCATATATGGGCGTGAAGATGGGATTTACTGGCGATCTGATTCAATTTATTAGCTTTGGCGTATTGCGTGGTACAAGAACAGGTTGGCCAATAGCGGTGTGTGTCGAAGTGGCCTATTTCTTTATTTATTACTTTGTGTTCCGTTGGACTATTCTCAAATTTAACCTGATGACGGTAGGCCGTGAAGAGTCCAGTCCTGTCACGCTGAACGCTCATGAGGATACGGCTATAGCGGATATCCCACCGCTTGATAAATCAGAGCTGCAAGCAGCGGAGCAGATGGTTAAGGCACTTGGTGGTAAAGAGAATATTAAATCCCTGGATAATTGCGTAACTCGTTTACGTTTAACAATCGCAGATATGGGATTGATTGACGAGGCAGCAATAAAAAGAGCTGGCGGAATTGCGGTTGTTAAACTTGATCAAAATACCCTACAAGTCATTATCGGTACTAAAGTCATCGCCTTGCGTCGGGATATGGATAACTACATGGGGATATGCTGATGGGTGTTTTTAATACTCCTATTTCCCGCAAAGGAACATATTGTACCCAATGGGACTTTTGCGAGGACAGATTTGGTGTAAAAGATGTATTACCATTCTCTATTTCAGATATGGATCTTCCGATACCGGAAGCTATCATCAGGGCATTAAGAAAACGTCTGGAACACCCGATTTTAGGGTACAGCCGTTGGCAGCATGATGACTATCTGAATGCGATAGTCAATTGGTATCATCAACAATATAAAACTGAAATCAAACCAGAATGGATCACCTATAGCCCAAGCGTGATGTACTCCATTGCTAAAGCAATAGAGTTATTGACATCGCATGGTGATAATATTCTCGTTTTTACACCTGTCTATAATGCATTTTTTGATATAATTAAACATAGCGAGAGAAATATTCTGACAGCCTCTTTGATTATAAAAAATGAGGGGGGCTACGCTATCAATTGGCAAGATTTTGATCTTAAAATTCAAAGCACAAAGATGGTGTTATTATGTAATCCTCATAACCCGACAGGAACCGTCTGGTCGGAAGAAGAACTGCATAAAATCGCTGCAAGCTGTGCAAGACATAATGTCTGGTTATGTTCAGATGAAATTCACAGTGATTTTGTTTTTAATCGTAGCTTTACATCTGCGCTTAAAATAAAAAAAGAAAAAGTAGTGGTGTTTAATTCGATATCGAAGACATTTAATGTTCCTGCGCTAACAGGATCGTATATGATTTCAACTGACGATAATTTTAATCATAAGTTCAGAACGATATCAAGATATCGCGATTTTGTAAACTCCCCATCCGTACTGAATATAATTGCAACTATTATTGCCTATAACGAATGTGAGGGATGGTTAAAGTCATTAAAGGCACATATTGCCTCTAACATTCAATTCACCCAGCAGTATCTGAACGAAAATACTCCAGAATTGATCGTAAGGCCAGCTGATGGTTGCTATTTTTCGTGGATAGATTGCTCTGCTATTGGTTATTCCTTTGATGAATTCTACAGTCGATTAATTCATGAAGGCAAAGTGGGCATTATGGCGGGGAATGTCTATGGAACGGAGGGGGAGGGCTACCTTCGTCTGAACCTGGCCTGCGGTCGAGAAAAATTATATATGGGGCTTACGCGTCTTGCGAGTGTAATTAAAAATATTAATCAAGGAAAATAAAAATGAACAGTACGGATCTTATCCATCTCATTAAACATTTTATGCGTAACGAACATAAAGCAGTTGAAGAAGTTATTGATTCCCCCCTTTCGGAGGTCGCAAATTTAATTAAAGTATTACAGTCTTGTCAGGGGAAAGTTGTTTTTATTGGTGTCGGTAAGTCCGGTATTATTGCCCGAAAACTCGCCGCAACATTTGCCAGCACTGGAACTCCCTCGTTTTTTGTTCACGGTACTGAAGCCGTACACGGCGATCTTGGGATGGTGGCGAAAGATGATGTTGTTATTCTTATTTCAAACAGTGGTGAGACGACAGAAATCCTGGCAACACTACCTAGTCTGAAAAAAATGGGTAATTATTTGATCTCCTTTACCCGCAGTCATCGCTCATCGCTTGCGATAAGTTGTGATTTATCCGTTGAAATTCCCGTAAAAAGTGAGGCGGATAATTTAGGTTTAGCGCCGTCATGCTCATCAACAGTCGTTCTGGTTGTTGGTGATGCGGTGGCGCTTGCGCTCTCCGAATTGAAAAAGTTTACTCGTGCTGATTTCGGCTTATATCATCCAGGAGGTGCGCTCGGTATTAAAGCAAACTCATAATTTTAGAATATAAAACAGTAACCGGTCACGCCATCTTTTGGGGTGGCGTTCATTGATGTGAGTGTCAGCTATGAAAAACGTTCTGGTCACCGTTCCCAGCTTTTCAGCGCGTTGTGTTTCTGCCAGCAAGCTGCTAAGAGAAAATCATTTTAACCTTATTATCAAGAATAATGTGGAGCATCTGGTTAAATCAGAATCCACAGTATTACGAGAATCTATTTGCGCAGTCATTGCCGGAAAAGATTGTTATCAAGCGGATACGTTATCGCGACTACCAGGAGTGAAAATAATATCGAGATTCGGGACAGGGATTGATAATATTGATCTTCATACGGCTCGACAATCAGGTATTGTGGTCAATAATGCTGTTGGGATTAATTCAAATGCAGTCGCGGAATTTATCATTGGTCTTATTTTTGCGAGCATGAGAAATATCCCCGGTAGCTATCATGCAATGCAAAATGGTTATTGGGGCGAGTCGCATGGCTGCGAGTTACAAGGTAAACGTATTGGCCTGCTTGGCTACGGCAATATTGGCAAAACACTGGCGAAAAGGTTATCTGGTTTTGATGTTGAGCTTTTAGCTTTTGACAAACAACCCGATTTCCAGGCCGCAGGCAAAGATGGAGTTCAGTTCGTATCAATTGAAGATATCTTTATGCAGTCTCATGTCATCATCGTTCTTTTGCCATTTTCTCCGGAGCTGGAGAACTTCATTAGTCATAAATATTTGTCGATGATGCGCAATGGTGCTCTTATCATCAACGCCGCAAGGGGAAAGTTGCTGGATGAGGGGGCTTTACTTCAGGTAATTGAAGAACGAAATGTTTTTGCAGCACTGGATGTGTTTAGCTCTGAACCGCTAGCGCAATTTAGCCCATTGCTACATGCCAGGAATATCATTACAACGCCGCATATTGCGGCCGCCACTGTTGAGTCATACCAGCAAACCGGGATATACGTTGCCAGGTCGATAATAGATTTCTTTGCAGGAAGGGAGATAAAAAACGTGCTGTGAGTTCAGCTAAGGAAGATTTCAGGCACAAAAAAACCGCAATCTGTGAAACACATTGCGGTTTATCAGCATCATAAGTGTTGGTTGCGGGGGCCGGATTTGAACCGACGACCTTCGGGTTATGAGCCCGACGAG
>NZ_JABWMS020000318.1:0-255 GCF_013369155.2 Escherichia sp. 94.0001
GCAACTCCCGCATGCGTTCCCTGGCTCGTTCCCCCTGCCCGTACCCCAGCAGTTCAGATTCATTTGATGCACGCGCAGCCACATTATCATTCTTCAGGGTCTCTTCCCGGTACCGCAACTGCTCCCGGATTTTTTGCTGGTCAATCAGGGCCGCATTGCGCAGCAGTTCCTGCTTCTGTATCTCCGTCAGGGTTTTCAGCTCACCCAGCGCTGTCTGGTACTTCAGCTTCGCCAGCTCCGTGTTCTGACCGGCCA
>NZ_JABWMS020000319.1:0-255 GCF_013369155.2 Escherichia sp. 94.0001
TGGTACTCTGGGAAATCGACCTGACGGTACAGGGTGGTGAGCGGTATTTTTTCTGTAATGAGCTGAATGAAAAAGGGGAGCCGGTCACCTGGCAGGGGCGTAAGTATGAGGCATACCCGATTGACGGCAGCGGCTTTGAGATGAACGGCCGGGGCAGCAGTGCCCGCCCGTCGCTGACGGTGTCCAATCTGTTTGGCCTTGTCACCGGGATGGCGGAGGACCTGCAGAGCCTGGTGGGGGCCACGGTGGTCCGCC
>NZ_JABWMS020000320.1:0-254 GCF_013369155.2 Escherichia sp. 94.0001
CGGGTTGAGAATCTTCATACACGGTGATGGTCCCGGCATGTGACGGCGGGAATCCCTCCACCAACAGAATAACGCTGTACTGACCGTACTCAACGTCCATGCTGTAACGCCCGGCTTCATCTGGATTTTCTGAGGCCAGCGTGTTCACCACCACCGTGGTGCTGTTACGTCTGGCTTTCAGCTGGATTGTGCAGTTCTGTACCGGTTTTCCTGTGCCGTCTTTCAGTACACCTGAAATCTTTACTGCCATATTC
>NZ_JABWMS020000321.1:0-254 GCF_013369155.2 Escherichia sp. 94.0001
GTCGAAGTTGGCTCCATTTCCCCAGACCTGAACAAAAAATTCACCGGAGTTTTCGTCGATAAATTCCCGCAATTGTAACAGTGCATCATCTAACGGGATTTCATCGGTCATAATGGCAGATTGCGCTTCGCGTGATTGCTTAAGCCACCATTTAATGGTGTCCCGATCAATGACCCCGCCAGCAGTTTCCAGATCGATAGTCTTACTAAATTCCGGTCCCATATCTCCGGTTTGCGGATCGAAAAATATTGCAC
>NZ_JABWMS020000322.1:0-249 GCF_013369155.2 Escherichia sp. 94.0001
GCAATGCCCGGGTGGAGCCTAAAGGTAACGCCATTCTTATCACCAAACAGGCCAGCGGACGGGGAAAAATTGACCCGCTGATGGCGCTCTTCAATGCGGTGTCCCTGATGTCCCTGAATCCGGAACCGAAAAAGAAAGCGTATGAGGTTTTTTTCATATAACCCTGCTCACCCTGTAACCATCATGAACCGCTGCGGCGGTTTTTTTATTTTCAGGAGGCTGATGTGACTCTTAAACGGGCCTGTTCCC
>NZ_JABWMS020000323.1:0-249 GCF_013369155.2 Escherichia sp. 94.0001
TTGGCTGTACCAGCCGGGGGCAGGCACACCGCGCCGGGCTGTGGCTGATTAAAACAGAACTGCTGGAAACGCAGACCGTGGATTTCAGCGTGGGCGCAGAAGGGCTTCGCCATGTGCCGGGCGATGTTATTGAAATCTGCGATGATGACTATGCGGGTATCAGCACCGGCGGGCGCGTGCTGGCGGTGAACAGCCAGACCCGGACGCTGACGCTCGACCGTGAAATCACGCTGCCATCCTCCGGTACCA
>NZ_JABWMS020000324.1:0-247 GCF_013369155.2 Escherichia sp. 94.0001
ATTGCCTGCTTAAGCAGAATTTCTGTCATCATGGACAGCACGGAACGGGTGAAGCCACGCCAGTTCTGTTCACTGCCGGTCAGCATCGCCGCCATATTCTGTGCAATACCATCAAAGGTCTGCGTGGCTGCACTTTTTACCTGCGACATACTGTCCGTGGCGCTCTCTTCCCACTCACTCCAGCCGGACTTCAGGCCTGCCATCCAGCTCCCGCGAAGCTGGTCTTCAGCCGCCCAGGTCTTTTTCT
>NZ_JABWMS020000325.1:0-246 GCF_013369155.2 Escherichia sp. 94.0001
TGGGTGCGGCGTTGATTGCTACGGCAATCTGGATGCCGGGGATCAGTATCGCTTTTAGTGACATCCTCTTTTCAATGGGCGCGGCGATGACGCTTGGAGGTGTTGCACAGATGTTGGCACCGAAAGCCAGTACCGCAACAACGACCAGCACGGATAACGGTAAGCAGAACACCTATTTCTCCTCACTGGATAACATGGTTGCCCAGGGCAATGTTCTGCCTGTTCTGTACGGTGAAATGCGCGTGG
>NZ_JABWMS020000326.1:0-246 GCF_013369155.2 Escherichia sp. 94.0001
AAAAGCGAGAGGTAATTATGCGTAAAGTTTGTGCAGCCATTTTGTCCGCAGCCATCTGTCTGTCCGTATCCGGTGCGCCTGCATGGGCGTCTGAACATCAGTCCACACTGAGCGCGGGGTATCTTCATGCCCGGACGAACGCTCCCGGTAGCGATAATCTTAACGGGATTAACGTGAAATACCGTTATGAATTTACGGACACGCTGGGGCTGGTGACGTCATTCAGCTATGCAGGAGACAAGAATC
>NZ_JABWMS020000327.1:0-246 GCF_013369155.2 Escherichia sp. 94.0001
GGGCCGTGCTGACCAGCCGCTCACTGCCGTCATCCGCTGCCACGGTCAGGCGAAGCAGGAAACTCACGCCCTTCACCACCTTCGGCGTATCCCAGCGGGCCAGTACCTGATACTCCCCGCTGTCTGCGGTGACTTCGGCTGTCAGGTGCTGCACCGCTGGCGGCGTGACACCATTCACCGTGCCGCTCTGGTCGCCGTCAAAGTGCGCCCCGTTATCCACGATGGCCTCTTTTTCCGGTACATGCT
>NZ_JABWMS020000034.1:0-47952 GCF_013369155.2 Escherichia sp. 94.0001
TCAACGTTGACTACCTCGGTGGTCAGATTGGGACTTTCGCCATCAACTTCTCCCGCCCGGCGGGTCAGGTGATTGCACAATACTATGAATTCCTGCGCCTCGGTCGTGAAGGCTATACCAAAGTACAGAACGCTTCCTACCAGGTTGCCGCTTATCTGGCGGATGAAATCGCCAAACTGGGGCCGTATGAGTTCATCTGTACCGGTCGCCCGGACGAAGGCATCCCGGCGGTTTGCTTCAAACTGAAAGATGGTGAAGATCCGGGATACACCCTCTACGACCTCTCTGAACGTCTGCGCCTGCGCGGCTGGCAGGTTCCGGCCTTCACTCTCGGCGGTGAAGCGACCGACATCGTGGTGATGCGCATTATGTGTCGTCGCGGCTTCGAAATGGACTTTGCTGAACTGTTGCTGGAAGACTACAAAGCCTCCCTGAAATATCTCAGCGATCACCCGAAACTGCAGGGTATTGCCCAGCAGAACAGCTTTAAACATACCTGATAACGTTTAACGGTAACGGTGTCCCGAAACGAATCCGTTTCGGGACAATTTCCAAAGTCTGTTCACTGGCATTAGCAACGGAAAATATTGTTCTGAATGTGCTTCAGAACAAAACAGGTGCGGTTCCGACAGGAATACCGTTTTAGGGGGATAATATGGCTACATCAGTACAGACAGGTAAAGCTAAGCAGCTCACATTACTCGGATTTTTTGCCATAACGGCATCGATGGTAATGGCTGTTTATGAATACCCTACCTTCGCAACATCGGGCTTTTCATTAGTCTTCTTCCTGCTATTAGGCGGGATTTTATGGTTTATTCCCGTGGGACTTTGTGCTGCGGAAATGGCTACCGTCGACGGCTGGGAAGAAGGTGGCGTCTTCGCCTGGGTATCAAATACTCTGGGGCCGAGATGGGGGTTTGCAGCGATCTCATTTGGCTATCTGCAAATCGCCATCGGTTTTATTCCAATGCTCTATTTCGTGTTAGGGGCACTCTCCTACATTTTGAAATGGCCAGCGTTGAATGAAGACCCCATTACCAAAACTATTGCAGCACTCATCATTCTTTGGGCGCTGGCATTAACACAGTTTGGTGGCACGAAATACACGGCGCGAATTGCTAAAGTTGGCTTCTTCGCCGGTATCCTGTTACCTGCATTTATTTTGATCGCATTAGCAGCTATTTATCTGCACTCCGGTGCTCCCGTTGCTATCGAAATGGATGCGAAAACCTTCTTCCCTGACTTCTCTAAAGTCGGCACCCTGGTTGTGTTTGTTGCCTTCATTTTGAGTTATATGGGGGTAGAAGCTTCCGCAACCCACGTCAATGAAATGCGCAATCCCGGTCGCGATTATCCGCTGGCGATGTTACTGCTGATGGTGGCGGCAATCTGCTTAAGCTCTGTTGGCGGTTTGTCTATTGCGATGGTTATTCCGGGTAATGAAATCAACCTCTCAGCAGGGGTAATGCAAACCTTTACCGTTCTTATGTCCCATGTGGCACCGGAAATTGAGTGGACGGTTCGCGTGATCTCCGCACTGCTGTTGCTGGGTGTTCTGGCGGAAATCGCTTCCTGGATTGTTGGCCCTTCTCGCGGGATGTATGTCACCGCGCAGAAAAACCTGCTGCCAGCGGCGTTCGCTAAAATGAACAAAAATGGCGTACCGGTAACGCTGGTTATTTCGCAGCTGGTGATTACTACTATCGCGTTGATCATCCTCACCAATACTGGTGGCGGTAACAATATGTCCTTCCTGATCGCCCTGGCGCTGACGGTGGTGATTTATCTGTGTGCTTATTTCATGCTGTTTATTGGCTACATTGTGTTGGTTCTTAAACATCCTGACTTAAAACGCACATTTAATATCCCTGGTGGTAAAGGGGTGAAACTGGTCGTGGCAATTGTCGGTCTGCTGACTTCAATTATGGCGTTTATTGTTTCCTTCCTGCCGCCGGATAACATCCAGGGTGACTCTACCGATATGTATGTTGAATTACTGGTCGTTAGTTTCCTGGTGGTACTTGCCCTGCCCTTTATTCTCTATGCTGTTCATGATCGTAAAGGCAAAGCGAATACCGGCGTCACTCTGGAGCCAATCAACAGTAAGAACGCACCAAAAGGTCACTTCTTCCTGCACCCGCGTGCACGTTCACCACACTATATTGTGATGAATGACAAGAAACACTAACCATGTCTGAATGGTTATAAGACAAGGGAGCGATAATTCATCGCTCCCTTTTTCGTGCTCGCTGTCGTATTGACTTAACCGGGATAAGTACGAGAATGAGCGCACATCTGTTTACCGGAAACCAGCATATATGGATATCTGCTCCCGAAACGTGAAATTAGCGATTAGAAGACCAGCGGCACTGGTTGCACTGGCACTTTTACTGTGTAGTTGCAAAAGCACGCCCCCAGAGTCAATGGTGACACCACCAACAGGTTCGAAGCCACCAGCTACGACGCAACAATCGTCACAACCGATGCGTGGCATCTGGCTGGCCACAGTGTCTCGCCTCGACTGGCCACCGGTTTCCTCGGTTAACATTAGTAACCCCACCAGCCGGGCACGTGTACAACAACAGGCGATGATCGACAAACTGGATCATCTGCAACGTCTCGGCATAAATACGGTCTTTTTCCAGGTCAAGCCGGACGGTACCGCCCTGTGGCCATCGAAAATTTTGCCGTGGTCCGATCTTATGACCGGAAAGATTGGTGAAAATCCAGGTTACGATCCGTTGCAATTTATGCTCGACGAAGCCCACAAGCGTGGGATGAAAGTACACGCCTGGTTTAACCCTTACCGCGTATCGGTTAATACAAAGCCTGGTACTATCAGGGAACTGAATAGCACCCTGTCTCAACAACCGGCCAGCGTCTATGTGCAACACCGCGACTGGATTAGAACGTCGGGTGATCGGTTTGTCCTCGACCCTGGTATTCCTGAGGTTCAGGACTGGATCACATCAATAGTCGCGGAAGTGGTTTCCCGCTATCCGGTAGATGGCGTGCAGTTTGACGACTATTTTTATACTGAGTCGCCGGGCTCACGGTTAAATGATAACGAGACGTACCGCAAATACGGCAGCGCATTTGCTTCAAAAGCAGACTGGCGGCGCAACAATACCCAGCAGTTAATTGCGAAGGTTTCGCACACCATTAAAAGCATTAAGCCGGAAGTCGAATTTGGCGTTAGCCCGGCAGGCGTGTGGCGTAACCGATCACACGATCCGCTCGGTTCCGATACCCGAGGCGCGGCAGCCTATGACGAATCCTATGCTGACACCCGTCGATGGGTGGAACAAGGATTGCTGGATTACATTGCCCCCCAAATTTACTGGCCGTTCTCACGGAGTGCCGCACGTTATGACGTTTTGGCAAAATGGTGGGCGGATGTCGTTAAACCGACCAGGACCCGCCTGTATATCGGTATCGCCTTCTATAAAGTGGGTGAACCTTCAAAGATAGAGCCAGACTGGATGATTAACGGTGGCGTACCGGAACTGAAAAAGCAGCTCGATCTTAACGATGCTGTACCAGAAATCAGCGGCACAATCTTGTTCCGTGAGGACTATCTGAACAAACCTCAGACTCAACAAGCGGTCAGCTATTTGCAAAGTCGTTGGGGCAGTTAAACTTGTAACATGGCCGGTGCTTTACTCACCGGCTTGTTATCCTCTTGAAATATCCCACTAATAATCATGCTTATTTAAGCCAAATTAACCACGCAATTAACCACTCTGAGTTTAATAGCCATAAAACCCCTAATAAAAATGTATGAATATGAAAACCCTACGGTATTCGCTGTTTCCGAAAAATAATTACGATGGGCTATACTCTTCTGAAGAACAGTAGCGTAGATTGAAACTGTCCTAAGTCGCTTATTTGTTTTCAGTATATCTTCATATTTCAGGAGAATATGGTGCAGTTAGTCGATCCCGCACGTTTCGTTTTGATTCCGTCTGCTTTCCCAGCCTTATAAGGGTGTGAATTATGGAGATGTATTTTAAAAGAATGAAAGATGAGTGGACCGGGCTTGTCGAACAAGCAGATCCGCTCATTCGTGCTAAAGCCGCGGAAATTGCCGTTGCGCATGCCCATTATCTGAGTATTGAGTTTTACCGAATTGTCCGTATCGACCCGCATGCCGAAGAATTCTTGAGTAATGAACAAGTTGAGCGGCAGCTGAAAAGTGCGATGGAACGCTGGATTATTAATGTGCTTTCTGCCCAGGTTGACGATGTTGAAAGGCTAATACAAATCCAGCATACCGTCGCAGAAGTGCATGCCCGCATCGGCATTCCAGTAGAAATTGTCGAGATGGGGTTTCGGGTGCTGAAAAAAATCCTCTATCCGGTGATTTTCTCTTCGGATTATTCTGCCGCAGAAAAACTTCAGGTCTACCATTTCTCGATTAACAGTATTGATATCGCGATGGAAGTCATGACCCGCGCGTTTACCTTTAGTGACAGTAGTGCCTCAAAAGAAGATGAAAACTATCGTATCTTCTCGTTACTGGAAAACGCCGAAGAAGAAAAAGAACGCCAAATAGCCTCAATCCTTTCATGGGAAATTGACATTATCTATAAAGTTCTGCTGGATTCTGATTTAGGCAGTAGTTTGCCTTTAAGCCAGGCTGATTTTGGCCTGTGGTTTAACCATAAAGGTCGACATTATTTTAGCGGCATTGCCGAAGTGGGTCATATCTCCCGCCTGATTCAGGATTTCGACGGTATTTTTAATCAAACCATGCGTAATGCAAAAAATTTGAGCAACAAAACTCTGCGGGTGAGATTTTTATTACAGATAAGAAATACCGTATCGCAAATTATTACCTTGCTGCGTGAATTATTTGAAGAAGTATCTCGCCACGAAGTGGGTATGGATGTACTGACAAAATTACTTAACCGCCGCTTCCTGCCGACCATCTTTAAACGCGAAATTGCCCATGCCAACCGGACCGGAACCCCCCTGTCAGTGCTGATTATTGACGTTGATAAATTCAAAGAGATCAACGATACGTGGGGCCATAACACCGGTGATGAAATTTTGCGTAAAGTTTCTCAGGCCTTTTACGACAACGTCCGCAGTAGTGATTATGTTTTTCGTTACGGGGGAGATGAATTTATCATTGTCCTGACTGAAGCTTCTGAAAACGAAACGTTACGTACCGCAGAACGTATTCGCAGTCGGGTGGAGAAAACCAAACTGAAAGCCGCAAACGGCGAAGATATTGCCCTCTCACTTTCCATCGGTGCCGCCATGTTTAATGGTCATCCTGACTATGAGCGCCTCATTCAAATAGCCGATGAAGCTCTGTATATCGCCAAAAGACGAGGTAGAAACCGTGTTGAACTCTGGAAAGCCAGTCTTTAGATGCGCCAGGATGCAGAGGTAATCATGAAGCTAACCGATGCGGATAATGCCGCCGATGGCATTTTTTTCCCCGCCCTTGAGCAAAATATGATGGGCGCGGTGTTAATTAACGAAAATGATGAAGTGATGTTTTTCAACCCCGCCGCAGAGAAGCTCTGGGGATACAAACGTGAAGAAGTCATTGGCAATAACATTGATATGCTGATTCCGCGGGATTTGCGTCCTGCGCATCCTGAATATATCCGTCACAACCGTGAAGGCGGTAAAGCGCGCGTCGAGGGGATGAGTCGGGAGCTGCAGCTGGAGAAAAAAGACGGCAGTAAAATCTGGACCCGTTTTGCGCTATCGAAAGTGAGCGCCGAGGGTAAAATTTATTACCTGGCGCTGGTACGGGATGCCAGCGTAGAAATGGCGCAAAAAGAACAGACCCGACAATTGATTATTGCTGTTGACCATCTCGACCGACCGGTGATTGTCCTCGATCCGGAACGCCATATTGTGCAGTGCAATCGCGCATTTACCGAAATGTTTGGTTACTGCATTAGCGAAGCCAGCGGTATGCAGCCCGATACACTCCTGAACATTCCAGAATTCCCTGCTGATAACCGCATTCGTTTACAACAGTTGCTATGGAAAACCGCCCGCGATCAGGACGAATTTCTGCTGTTGACGCGCACCGGTGAAAAAATCTGGATTAAAGCCTCTATCAGCCCGGTCTATGATGTGCTCGCGCATCTGCAGAACCTGGTAATGACTTTCTCGGATATCACCGAAGAACGGCAAATCCGCCAGCTTGAAGGCAATATTCTCGCCGCCATGTGCAGCAGCCCGCCATTTCATGAAATGGGGGAAATCATTTGTCGTAACATCGAATCCGTTCTCAACGAATCGCATGTTTCGCTGTTCGCGCTGCGCAACGGGATGCCGATACACTGGGCGTCATCTTCGCACGGTACAGAAGTTCAAAATGCGCAAAGCTGGTCAGCGACCATTCGTCAGCGTGATGGCGCACCGGCGGGGATCCTGCAAATTAAAACCTCGTCAGGAGCAGAAACCAGCGCCTTTATCGAACGCGTGGCAGATATCAGCCAGCATATGGCCGCGCTGGCGCTGGAACAGGAAAAAAGCCGTCAGCATATTGAACAACTCATCCAATTTGATCCGATGACCGGTCTGCCAAATCGCAATAACCTGCACAATTACCTCGATGACCTGGTCGACAAAGCCGTCTCTCCGGTGGTCTATCTCATCGGTGTTGACCATATTCAGGATGTGATTGATAGCCTTGGCTATGCGTGGGCCGATCAGGCATTGCTGGAAGTGGTCAATCGCTTTCGTGAAAAACTCAAACCGGATCAGTATCTCTGTCGTATCGAAGGTACGCAGTTTGTCCTCGTGAGCCTGGAAAACGACGTCAGTAACATTACCCAAATCGCCGATGAGCTACGGAATGTGGTCAGCAAGCCGATAATGATTGACGATAAACCATTCCCGCTCACCTTGAGCATTGGCATCAGCTACGACGTGGGTAAAAACCGCGATTACCTGCTCTCCACTGCCCATAACGCGATGGATTATATTCGCAAGAATGGCGGTAACGGCTGGCAGTTCTTCAGCCCGGTGATGAACGAAATGGTGAAAGAACGATTGATATTAGGCGCAGCGCTGAAAGAAGCGATTAGCAATAACCAACTGAAACTGGTTTACCAACCGCAAATCTTCGCAGAAACGGGTGAACTGTATGGTATCGAAGCCCTTGCTCGCTGGCACGATCCTCTGCATGGTCATGTGCCCCCTTCACGGTTTATTCCTCTCGCAGAAGAGATTGGCGAAATCGAAAATATTGGGCGCTGGGTCATCGCGGAAGCTTGCCGTCAGTTAGCAGAATGGCGTAGCCAGAATATTCATATTCCAGCGTTATCCGTTAACTTGTCTGCGCTGCACTTCCGCAGTAATCAGCTGCCTAATCAGGTGTCTGATGCAATGCAAGTCTGGGGCATTGACGGCCACCAGCTAACGGTGGAAATCACCGAAAGCATGATGATGGAACACGATACGGAAATTTTTAAGCGCATCCAGATCCTGCGCGATATGGGCGTGGGTTTATCGGTAGATGATTTTGGCACGGGTTTTTCCGGGTTATCCCGCTTAGTCAGTCTTCCGGTAACGGAAATCAAAATTGACAAAAGTTTTGTTGATCGTTGTCTGACTGAAAAACGCATCCTTGCCTTACTTGAAGCTATTACCAGCATTGGGCAAAGCCTCAATTTAACCGTCGTAGCGGAAGGCGTCGAAACCAAAGAGCAATTTGAGATGCTACGCAAGATTCACTGTCGCGTTATTCAGGGATATTTCTTTTCCCGCCCCCTGCCCGCCGAAGAAATTCCAGGCTGGATGAGTAGCGTGTTACCGCTGAAAATCTGACAAATCCCTCTCGCCCGCACTCGCGGGTTTTCATTTAACGTGACACTGTCACTTAAATACTGTGATTTCAGCTACGATTCCGGGAGATTCCTTCCTTAACTTCCCCTCTTGCACCAAAACTGCACTACGCTGCACAAATGTTGATCAAAAGTTAAAAAATATAACTTTAAGCCAGCATTCTGGCGCTTATCCCGGCATGGCATGAGATCTGCATAAGCGGAAAGCGCAGCAATTTTTGTCTTATACAGGAACCGTTTATGTCGGATACCACCGAACTGGTTGATTTAGCCGTGATCTTCCCTGATCTGGAGATCGAATTGAAATACGCCTGCGCTGATAACATCACAGGTAAAGCTATTTATCAGCAAGCGCGTTGTCTGTTACACAAGGATGCGATTACCGCGCTGGCGAAAAGTATCAGTATCGCCCAGCTGTCAGGCTTACAACTGGTGATTTACGATGCGTATCGCCCACAACAAGCACAGGCGATGTTGTGGCAAACCTGCCCAGACACGCAATATGTTGTTGATGTGACGGTCGGTTCTAATCACAGCCGTGGCACCGCGATCGACCTGACGCTTCGTGATGAGCACGGGAACATCCTCGATATGGGCGCAGAGTTCGATGAAATGCACGAACGTTCCCATGCTTACCATCCTTCCGTCCCGCCCGCCGCTCAGCGCAATCGCCTGTTGCTGAATGCGATTATGACTGGCGGTGGCTTTGTCGGTATCCCGAGCGAATGGTGGCACTTCGAATTACCCCAGGCAGCGAGTTACCCACTACTTGCTGATCAATTCACCTGTTTTATATCCCCTGGCACACAGCACGCCAGTTAATCAGGAAACTGTCATGAAGAGATCGATTTCGTTTCGTCCTACATTGCTCGCGATCGTCCTTGCCACAACAATGCCGGTTGCGCACGCCGCCGTACCGAAAGATATGCTGGTGATCGGTAAAGCTGCCGACCCACAAACCCTCGACCCGGCGGTAACAATTGATAATAACGACTGGACAGTGACCTACCCGTCTTATCAGCGACTGGTTCAGTACAAAACGGACGGTGATAAAGGCTCAACAGACGTTGAAGGCGATCTGGCGAGTAGCTGGAAAGCGTCTGACGATCAAAAAGAGTGGACGTTCACCCTGAAGGACAATGCTAAATTTGCCGATGGCACACCCGTCACTGCCGAAGCAGTAAAACTCTCTTTTGAGCGGTTACTAAAAATCGGTCAGGGGCCAGCAGAAGCATTTCCCAAAGATTTAAAGATTGATGCTCCCGACGAACATACGGTGAGGTTTACCCTTAGCCAGCCATTCGCACCGTTCCTCTACACGCTGGCGAATGACGGTGCATCCATTATCAATCCGGCGGTCTTAAAAGAACATGCGGCCGATGATGCCCGTGGTTTCCTCGCGCAAAATACCGCTGGCTCCGGACCGTTTATGCTGAAAAGCTGGCAAAAAGGTCAGCAATTAGTTCTGGTGCCAAATCCGCATTACCCCGGCAATAAACCGAACTTCAAACGGGTATCGGTAAAAATTATCGGTGAAAGTGCCTCCCGTCGCCTGCAGCTCTCCCGTGGCGACATTGACATTGCCGATGCGCTGCCGGTGGATCAACTCAACGCCCTGAAGCAGGAAAACAAAGTCAACGTGGCAGAGTATCCGTCACTGCGCGTCACCTATCTGTATCTCAATAACAGCAAAGCGCCACTTAATCAGGCGGATCTGCGTCGGGCCATTTCCTGGTCTACCGATTATCAGGGTATGATTAACGGCATTCTGAGTGGTAACGGAAAACAAATGCGCGGCCCGATTCCGGAAGGCATGTGGGGATACGATGCGACGGCAATGCAATACAACCATGACGAAACGAAAGCCAAAGCCGAATGGGATAAAGTGACGAGCAAACCCACCAGCCTGACGTTTCTCTACTCCGATAACGACCCGAACTGGGAACCTATTGCTCTGGCAACACAATCCAGCCTCAACAAGCTGGGCATCAATGTGAAGCTGGAAAAGCTGGCGAACGCCACCATGCGCGACAGAGTGGGTAAAGGTGATTACGACATCGCGATTGGCAACTGGAGTCCGGATTTTGCCGACCCGTATATGTTTATGAATTACTGGTTTGAGTCCGACAAAAAAGGTCTGCCGGGTAACCGCTCGTTCTATGAAAACAGTGAGGTCGATAAGTTACTGCGCAATGCGCTAGCGACCACCGACCAGACGCAGCGTACCCGGGACTACCAGCAGGCACAGAAAATCGTCATTGATGACGCTGCTTATGTGTACCTGTTCCAGAAAAACTACCAACTGGCGATGAACAAAGAGGTGAAAGGCTTTGTGTTCAATCCCATGCTGGAACAGGTCTTCAATATCAATACCATGAGTAAATAACGTGACCTTCTGGAGTATTTTACGCCAACGCTGCTGGGGGCTGGTGCTCGTGGTGGCGGGCGTCTGTGTGATTACGTTTATTATCTCGCACCTGATCCCCGGCGACCCGGCGCGGTTACTGGCGGGTGACCGCGCCAGCGATGCTATCGTGGATAATATTCGCCAGCAACTGGGACTGGACCAGCCACTGTACGTACAGTTTTACCGCTACGTCAGCGACCTGTTTCAGGGTGACCTGGGAACATCCATTCGTACCGGGCGTCCGGTGCTGGAAGAGTTGCGCATATTTTTCCCGGCGACGCTGGAACTGGCATTTTGCGCTCTGCTGCTGGCACTCCTGGTTGGTATCCCGCTGGGCATACTCTCTGCAGTCTGGCGAAATCGCTGGCTGGATCATCTGGTGCGAATAATGGCCATTACCGGAATCTCCACACCTGCGTTCTGGCTTGGGCTGGGCGTCATTGTGCTGTTTTATGGTCATCTGCAAATTCTTCCCGGCGGCGGAAGGCTTGATGACTGGCTGGATCCACCAACGCACGTTACCGGCTTTTATCTGCTCGATGCGCTGCTTGAAGGCAACGGTGAAGTCTTCTTCAATGCGCTGCAACATCTCATCTTACCGGCATTAACGCTGGCGTTCGTTCACCTGGGGATTGTCGCTCGCCAGATCCGCTCAGCTATGCTGGAACAATTGAGTGAAGACTACATTCGTACCGCCCGGGCCAGCGGCTTGCCCGGCTGGTATATCGTTTTATGTTATGCGCTACCCAATGCGTTGATCCCCTCGATTACCGTATTGGGGCTGGCGCTGGGCGATTTGTTGTATGGCGCAGTGCTCACCGAAACCGTTTTTGCCTGGCCCGGAATGGGTGCATGGGTAGTAACATCAATACAGGCGCTCGACTTCCCGGCAGTGATGGGCTTTGCCGTCGTGGTTTCATTTGCTTATGTGCTGGTCAACCTGGTGGTGGATTTGCTCTATTTGTGGATTGATCCGCGTATCGGACGTGGAGGTGATGAATGATGCTAAGCGAGGAAACGTCCGTCGTACGCCCACCAAAACAAACGCGATTTAACGGTGCAAAACTGGTATGGATGCTGAAAGGCAGTCCGCTCACCGTGACCGGCGCAGTCATCATTGTATTAATGCTATTGATGATGATTTTTTCACCGTGGCTGGCGACGCATGATCCCAACGCCATTGATTTAACTGCCCGCCTTTTGCCGCCTTCTGCGGCGCACTGGTTTGGCACCGATGAAGTGGGACGCGATCTGTTTAGCCGCGTACTGGTCGGCAGTCAGCAATCAATTCTCGCCGGATTAGTGGTGGTCGCCATTGCGGGTATGATGGGTTCGCTACTCGGGTGTCTATCCGGTGTGCTTGGCGGACGCGCAGACGCGATCATCATGCGCATCATGGACATTATGCTGTCGATTCCTTCGCTGGTGCTGACAATGGCGCTGGCTGCCGCACTTGGACCGAGTTTGTTTAACGCCATGCTGGCGATTGCTATCGTGCGAATCCCGTTTTATGTGCGCCTGGCGCGGGGACAAACATTAGTTGTCCGCCAGTACACTTTCGTTCAGGCGGCGAAAACCTTCGGTGCGTCACGCTGGCATCTGATCAACTGGCATATTTTACGTAACTCCCTGCCGCCGCTGATTGTGCAGGCATCGCTGGATATTGGTAGCGCGATTTTAATGGCCGCCACGTTGGGATTTATTGGCCTGGGTGCTCAACAACCGAGTGCTGAATGGGGGGCGATGGTGGCGAATGGTCGCAACTATGTGCTCGATCAATGGTGGTATTGCGCATTTCCGGGGGCAGCGATTTTGCTTACCGCCGTCGGCTTCAATCTCTTTGGTGATGGTATTCGCGATCTGCTTGACCCGAAAGCAGGAGGAAAGCAGTCATGACCCAACCCGTTCTGGACATTCAACAACTGCATTTGAGTTTCTCCGGTTTTAACGGCGACGTTCACGCGCTCAACAATGTGTCATTGAAAATCAACCGCGGTGAAATTGTCGGTCTGGTGGGAGAATCCGGCTCGGGTAAATCAGTCACTGCAATGTTGATTATGCGTCTGTTACCGACGGGCAGTTATTGCGTACATCGGGGACATATTTCACTGCTGGGAGAAGATGCTCTTAACGCTCGGGAAAAACAGCTTCGTCAGTGGCGCGGCACACGAGTGGCGATGATCTTTCAGGAACCGATGACCGCCCTAAATCCGACACGTCGAATAGGTCTTCAGATGATGGACGTGATCCGCCATCATCAACCAATAAGTCGTCGGGAAGCCAGAGCTAAAGCGATTGTCCTGCTGGAAGAGATGCAAATCCCGGATGCCGTGGAAGTTATGTCGCGCTATCCGTTTGAGCTTTCAGGTGGTATGCGCCAGCGGGTAATGATTGCGCTGGCATTCTCCTGCGAGCCGCAATTGATTATTGCCGACGAACCGACTACGGCGCTGGACGTCACGGTACAGTTGCAGGTACTGCGTCTGCTTAAACATAAAGCCCGCGCCAGTGGAACTGCGGTACTGTTCATCAGCCATGATATGGCCGTGGTGTCGCAACTGTGCGATAGCGTTTACGTGATGTATGCCGGAAGCGTGATCGAGAGCGGCATGACGGCAGACGTTATCCATCATCCCCGGCATCCGTATACCATTGGTTTGCTGCAATGCGCACCGGAACATGGAATACCACGCCAGCCATTACCCGCCATTCCAGGGACGGTACCAAACCTCACCCATTTGCCTGACGGCTGCGCTTTTCGCGATCGTTGCTATGCGGCAGGTACACAGTGTGAAAACGTCCCGGCGCTGACAGCGTGTGGTGACAACAACCACCGCTGCGCCTGTTGGTATCCTCAGCAGGAGGTCATTAGTGTCTGACACGTTATTAACGTTACGCGACGTCCATATCAATTTCCCGGCCCGAAAAAACTGGCTTGGTAAAACTACGGAACATGTTCATGCCATCAATGGTATTGATTTACAGATCCGTCGTGGTGAAACCTTAGGGATCGTCGGTGAGTCAGGCTGCGGCAAAAGCACCCTCGCACAGCTTTTAATGGGTATGCTGCAACCGAGCCACGGGCAGTACATCCGTTCAGGATCACAACGCATTATGCAGATGGTGTTTCAGGACCCGCTCTCTTCGCTTAATCCGCGCTTACCGGTGTGGCGCATCATCACGGAACCGCTCTGGATTGCTAAGCGTAGTAGTGAACAACAGCGGCGAGCGTTGGCAGAGGAGCTGGCTGTGCAGGTGGGTATTCGTCCGGAGTATCTCGACCGCTTGCCTCATGCGTTCTCAGGCGGGCAGCGGCAACGTATCGCCATTGCCAGAGCACTCTCTTCACAGCCTGACATGATTGTGCTTGATGAACCAACCTCGGCGCTGGATATCTCCGTGCAGGCGCAGATCCTCAATTTACTGGTAACGCTACAGGAAAATCGCGAGCTGACTTATGTGCTGATTTCACACAATGTCTCGGTGATACGTCATATGAGCGATCGGGTGGCGGTGATGTATCTCGGACAGATTGTGGAACTAGGAGACGCGCAACAGGTGCTGACAGCTCCGGCACATCCATACACCCGATTATTGCTGGATTCCCTCCCCGCCATTGATAAACCGCTGGAGGAAGAATGGGCATTACGTAAAACGGATCTACCAGGAAACCGCACGTTGCCACAAGGCTGTTTTTTCCGTGAACGTTGCCCTCTGGCAACCCACGGATGTGAAGTCCGGCAATCATTAACAATAAGGGAGGACGGACGTGAGATCAGGTGCTGGCGGGCGCTGTAGAGACGCGGCATCCGGCTATTGCATGTCTGTGGAAACGTTATGCGTCATAGGTTTTTTTTAACGTTTCCATCAACGCTTGCGCCGCAGTAGAAAGCTTATGGTGTGACGAACGCAGAACGCCTACCCGTCGCTCAATCACCGGATTATCCAGTTCCAGACACACTGCGCCCAATTCGCTCATCTGCCTGCGGCACAGTGCAGGCACAGCGCTGCCCCCCAAACCGTTTGCCACCAGCCGCCCAACCGTAACCAGTTGATGGCTTTCCAGCGCCACTTCCAGTTGCGTTCCACTTTGTGCCAATTCCTCTTCCAGCATCAACCTGACGGCTGACGGTCGCTGGAGGGTGATAAAATCGAGCGTCAGCAAATCCCGCCAGCTCACGCGTTGCCGATTTGCCAGTCGGGAATCGGCTGGAACAATAGCAACAAACCGATCCACGCCCAGCGGGATAAAATGCAAATGGCCGCAATAGTCAGGTTCAAAGGCAATCCCCATCTCCACGCGCCCTTCACTCACCATTTCGATTACCAGCTCATTCACCACATCGTGCACAGTGACGTTAATCCCTGAATAACAATCGCGGAAGGTTTTCAGCACCGGAGGCAAAACGTTGGCCGCAAATGACGGCATCGCTGCCACTGAGACTTTGCCCCGCCTGAGCGTGAATCGCTGACGCATGGCCTCTTCGGTGTTATCCCAGTCAGCCAGCAAAGGCCGTGCCATCGACAATAGCGTTTCCCCCTCCTGGGTTAACGTCACTTTTCGCGTAGTACGCAGCAGTAAAGCGCCCCCTAAGGCATCTTCCAGTCCTTTAATGGCAAGACTTAGCGCAGGCTGCGACATATTCAGCCGTTCACTGGCATGGGCAAAGTTCAGAGTGTGAGCTACCGCTAAAAACGCGCGTAACTGTTTGATGCTCATTTTCATCTGGTATTCCGTTAACTTGTTGAATACATTTAATTAGCATTATATTTATAAATAATACAAATGAATGAGTCACAAATTTAAAATTAACAAATCATTTTTTGCCCTTAATGATGTTGGAAAGGACAACTGGAGGGCAACTGTATGGCTGGGCTGGATAAACGGGTCGCTACGTATCACGAGGCGCTTGAAGGACTTACCAATGAGATGACGATTCTGGCGGGAGGTTTTGGCCTGTGCGGCATCCCGGAGAATCTGATTGCTGAAGTTCGCCACCGTGGAGTAACCGCATTGACGGTGGTTTCCAATAACTGTGGCGTAGACGGTTTTGGACTGGGTGTACTGCTGGAAACCCGACAGATCCGTAAAGTCATCGCTTCTTATGTTGGCGAAAATGCTTTGTTTGAAAAACAGGTGCTTAACGGCGAACTGGAGGCGATTCTCACACCGCAAGGAACCCTGGCAGAACAACTGCGCGCAGGCGGCGCGGGCATCCCGGCCTTCTTTACTGCCACCGGTTACGGTACACCCGTTGCCGAAGGGAAAGAAGTCCGCGAATTCAACGGTCGCCCGTACATAATGGAACAGGCTATCACCGGTGATTTTGCCCTGGTCAAAGGCTGGAAAGCCGACTGGTACGGCAACGTGATTTATCGTCATACCGCGCAAAACTTCAACCCACTGATGGCGGCTGCCGGAAAAATCACCGTGGTGGAAGTGGAAGAGATTGTGCCGCCTGGTGAACTTGATCCTGCCGCAATCCATACCCCAGGGATTTTTGTTAATCGCGTCATTCAGGGGCAATTTGAAAAACGCATTGAACAACGCACCCTTAGCCGCAAAGGAGCCTGACCATGTTAACCCGTGAACAAATGGCGATGCGAGTCGCCCGCGAATTGCGCGATGGCTATTACGTCAATCTCGGCATTGGTATCCCGACCCTGGTGGCAAACTACATTCCTGACGGGATGGATGTGATGTTGCAGTCAGAAAACGGTTTGCTGGGAATGGGCGCATTTCCTACGGAAGATGAACTGGACGCCGACATGATTAATGCCGGTAAACAAACCGTTACCGCACGGAAAGGCGCGGCAATTTTCGATTCGGCGCAATCTTTCGCCATGATCCGTGGCGGCCATGTGGATCTGACTGTGCTTGGCGCATTTGAAGTGGATGTGAATGGCAACATTGCCTCATGGATGATCCCCGGCAAGATGGTTAAAGGCATGGGCGGTGCCATGGATCTGGTTGCCGGTGCCGAGAATATTATTGTGGTAATGACCCACGCCTCCAAATCCGGCGAATCCAAACTGCTTCCCGACTGTACCCTGCCATTGACTGGCGTCGGCTGCATCAAACGCGTCTTAACCGACCTTGCTCTGCTGGAAATTGCTGACGGCGCTTTCATTCTGCGCGAGCGCGCGCCGGGAATCAGCGTTGCGGAAATCGTCGCCAAAACCGCCGGTAAGTTGTTTGTGCCGGAACATGTCCCGGAAATGCAATTCAACTGAGGAATCACCATGCAGGACGTTGTTATTGTTGCCGCTACGCGCACGCCGATTGGCTGTTTTCATGGCGCTCTCGCACCACTTTCTGCGGTTGATCTCGGCGCTGCCACCATCCGTTCATTGCTGGAGAAAACCGCACTTGCAGCAGAACAGATCGATGAAGTGATTTTTGGTCAGGTCCTGACTGCCGGAAGCGGACAAAACCCAGCACGGCAATCGGCGCTCAAAGCCGGGTTAAGCCACGATACACCCGCCGTTACCATCAACCTGGTATGTGGTTCCGGTTTGAAAGCCGTACACCAGGCCGTGCAGGCGATCCGCTGTGGTGATGCACAGATCATTATCGCAGGTGGCCAGGAAAGCATGAGCAACGCGCCCTATTTTATTGATGGCGCGCGGGCAGGTTTACGCCTCGGGCATACCAGCATGAAAGACAGCGTGGTTCATGACGGACTATGGGATGCTTTCAATGATTACCACATGGGCATTACTGCAGAAAACCTGGCGCAAAAATATGCCATCAGTCGCGAGCGCCAGGACACATTCGCGCTACGTTCTCAGCAAAAAGCCGCTGCCGCAATGGAAGCCTGGCGCTTTGCAGACGAAATTACTCCGGTCAGCGTACCACAAGGTAAAAAACCACCACGCTGGGTAAATACCGACGAACAACCACGTTCCGGGACGCAACTGGAAAAACTGGCGCAACTGAAACCGGCCTTTCTTCCGGGGGCAGGAAGCGTCACCGCGGGAAATGCCTCTTCCATCAATGATGGTGCCGCCGCAGTCATGTTAATGCGCGCCAGCAAAGCTGCCGAACTTGGCCTCTCTGTGCTGGCTCGGGTGGCCGGTTATGCCGTTTCTGGCGTCGATCCTGCCTTTATGGGCATCGGTCCGGTCGTCGCTACCCGCGAATGTCTTAAGCGTTGCGGATGGACGCTGGAAGATATTGATCTTATTGAAGCAAACGAAGCTTTCGCAGCGCAGGCGCTGGCCGTTGGCGACGAACTGAACTGGGATAACGACAAAGTGAATGTTAACGGCGGCGCAATCGCACTTGGGCATCCTATTGGCGCTTCTGGTTGCCGCATTCTGGTCACTCTCATTTATGAAATGGCGCGACGTAATGCGCAAAAAGGGCTGGCGACGCTGTGCGTCGGTGGCGGTCAGGGCGTGGCGCTGACGCTGGAAAGAACCACAGGAGAACACCATGCAAACTGAACAATTTGCGGTACTGGGCGCCGGATTGATGGGCGTGGGGATTGCCACTCATTTCGCCCGCTTTGGTCATGATATCTGGCTGTACGATACCGAGCAGAGCCGGATTGCTGAAATCCCCGTAGTTGCAGGCGGGATTCTTGATGAACTGATTAGCTGCGAACAGTTTACTGCCTCGGGAAAAGAGAATGTGCTTAAACGCCTTCACGGCACGACCTCTCTTGCTGACATCGCCGACTCGCAACTACTGATTGAGGCGATCCCGGAGCGGCTTGAACTAAAACACGCATTATATGCCGAGCTTGAAACACTTATTTCTCCTGAGGCCATTGTCGCCAGCAATACCAGCGGTCTGCCGCCCGATGATCTGGCAGCGAAGATGCGCTACCCGCAACGACTGCTGATCGCCCATTTCTGGCATCCGCCGCACTTCATTCCACTTGTAGAGATTGTCCCCGGCAGCGTTACCGAGCCAAAGCATTTGCACTGGCTGCAACACTTGCTTGTGTCACTGCAACTGGAAGCTGTGTTGCTGGATCGCGCTGCGCCAGGATTTGTCGGCAACCGTCTGCAATTTGCACTGTTGCGTGAAGCCCTGCATATCGTAAAAAGCGGCATCGCCAGTGCCGAAGTAGTCGATCAGGTCATGCGCGCCTCGCTTGGGCGACGTTATGCCATGGTCGGCCCGCTGGAGGCCGCCGACATGACCGGACTTTCGACGGTGCAGGATATTTGTCGCCATCTTCTCCCTGAACTGGCGACTGGCAGCGACATGATGTCATTAGTTGCCGAAAAAGTGGAACGTGGAGACATCGGCGTACGTAGCGGTCAGGGATTTTACCGCTGGGATGAATCGCGGAAGCAGTACATCCAGCAGCGTCGGGAACATCAGCTTCGCTTCGCCCTGAAACCCTAACTTCTCTCGCTGTACCCACTATAACAACGATATTGAGGAGTCCCGATGAGTGTATTAATCGCCCTTGCCGCGCTTGGGCTGCTAATGCTGGCAGCCTATCGCGGATACAGCGTTATCCTTTTTGCCCCCATCGCGGCATTAGGCGCTGTTCTTGTCACCGATCCGGGGGCTGTTGGCCCAGCATTTACCGGTCTGTTCATGGAAAAAATGGTCGGCTTCGTGAAATTGTACTTCCCGGTGTTTCTGCTCGGGGCCGTGTTCGGAAAACTGATTGAGCTTTCAGGATTTTCTCGTTCGATTGTCGCTGCTGCAATCAACATTCTCGGGCGGCGGCATGCGATTCCGGTGATTGTGCTGGTATGCGCATTACTCACCTATGGCGGCGTGTCGCTGTTTGTGGTGGCATTTGCCGTTTATCCGTTCGCGGCTGAATTGTTCCGACAGAGTAATATCCCCAAACGGCTTATACCGGCAACGGTGGCCCTCGGAGCATTCTCTTTTACTATGGACGCTCTGCCCGGCACACCTCAAATCCAGAACATTATTCCCACCAGTTTCTTTGGCACCAACGCCTGGGCCGCGCCGTGGCTGGGGCTCATTGGTTCACTGTTTATCATTGCCGTCGGGCTTATCTATCTGGAGCGACAGCGTCGTAAAGCGCATGCAAAAAATGAAGGTTACGGCACAGAGTTACTTAATGAACCTGAAACGCCAGACAACATCAATTTACCGAATCCACTCATTGCGATTTCACCGTTGATTCTGGTGGGGCTGTTGAACTTGTTGTTTACCTGGTGGATCCCTGTTTGGTACGGTGCGAGTCACCAACTGAAGTTGCCAGGACTTGCCGCCCCGATCACTACAGATGTCGCCAAAATCACCGCTATCTGGGCCGTTGAAGCAGCGCTCATTGCCGGAATTTTGCTGGTGGTGATTTTCGGATATCGCAATATTCATGGAAGACTGGCAGAAGGAAGCCGTACTGCGGTGGGTGGCGCAATTCTGGCCGCGATGAACACCGCCTCAGAATATGGCTTCGGTGCGGTTATCGCCGCTCTGCCCGGTTTTCTGGTGCTCTCAAAGGCGCTGGCTGCCATTCCAGATCCATTACTCAACGAAGCCATCAGCATCACCACGCTTGCCGGCATTACCGGTTCAGCGTCCGGCGGGATGAGTATTGCTCTTGCGGCTATGTCCGACACTTTTATTGCCGCTGCGCACGCTGCCAATATTCCACTGGAAGTTTTTCACCGCGTGGCATCTATGGCCAGTGGCGGCATGGATACATTGCCCCATAACGGCGCAGTGATCACTCTGCTGGCAATTACTGGGCTGAGTCACCGTCAGGCTTACGGCGGTATCTTCGCAATTACGATCATTAAAAGTCTGGCCGTGCTGTTTATCATCGGCGTGTACTACACCACCGGCATTGTCTAAGGAGAATCATCATGAATTTACAAGGTAAAACTGCGCTTGTGACGGGGTCCTCCAGCGGTATTGGACTCGGTATTGCTCAGACACTGGCAAAAGCCGGCGCGCAAGTGATCCTCAACGGCTTCGGTGATGTTGACGCGGCAATCAATGGGGTTTCTCGTGTGGGTAAAACGCCTGGCTATCATGAGGCAGACCTCAGCGATGAATCGCAAATTGTCAGCATGATGGCCTACGCACGGAGGGAATTTGGCGGTGTGGACATTCTGGTGAATAACGCCGGGATCCAATATGTCTCCCCGGTGGAATCTTTCCCGGTAGAAAAATGGAACGCCATTATCGCTATCAATCTCTCTTCTGTCTTTCACACCACGCGTCTGGCACTGCCTGAAATGCGCACTCGTAACTGGGGGCGGATCATTAACATTGCCTCTGTGCATGGGCTGGTAGCGTCGAAAGACAAATCGGCTTATGTTGCGGCAAAACATGGCGTGGTGGGACTCACAAAGACCATTGCTCTGGAGACTGCGCAGACGGGTATTACCTGCAACGCGCTCTGCCCTGGCTGGGTGCTGACGCCGCTGGTACAACAGCAGATTGATAAGCGCATTGCGCAAGGCGAAGATGCGGAAAGCGCGCGTGACGCCTTACTGGCAGAAAAACAGCCTTCTCGTGAATTTGTGACTCCGCAACAACTGGGTGAACTGGCGCTCTTTCTCTGTTCGGATGCGGCAGCACAAGTGCGCGGTGTAGCGTGGAATATGGATGGCGGTTGGGTAGCACAGTAAGAGTTCGCCGGATGACGCGTCATCCGGCAACGCTTTACGATTTCAACTGGTAATCCAGCGTAATTTCCGCTTTCAGTACCTGAGAAACCGGGCATCCTGCTTTTGCTTTCTGGATAATGCCGTCAAAAGTAGAGGCATCAATACCCGGCACCGCAACTTCACTCTTCAGTGCGATTTTCGTAATTGCAAAACCGGCATCCACTTTATCCAGCGAGACATCGGCGGTGGTATCAATCGATGTTGGCGTGAATCCTGCTTCCCCCAGCATTAATGAAAGCGCCATTGAGAAACATGCTGCATGCGCCGCGCCAATTAGTTCTTCAGGGTTAGTTCCTTTTTCGCCTTCAAAACGCGTATTAAATCCATACGGCTGTTGGTTCAGCACGCCGCTCTCGGTGGATACGGTTCCCTTCCCGCGTTTGATATCGCCTTCCCAGTGTGCCTGACCTTTCTTATGGATTGTCATTGTTGCTCTCCTGTGGGCTTAAAAAGGAAATTATAGACTACGTGAGAAACAGCATGAGGATAAGCGGGATATTCCGAATAGAATCCGGCGAAAATATTATCTATGTACTTAAATAAAATTCCCACAATAGATAACCGGGAATATATAACTCAAGAGATATTGCATCAATATCAATCAACTCACACCAATAATATTCCCATTAGTATCATGGAGTTAAAATATAAAAATCATCAACCAGGACTAATCTTAACAACGAAGCGGCAAATATTTGCCATGCTGAATGTGCTTTATAAATCTGCGATCCGTAGCAGACACCATAAATACACAGACACGGAGAATCACTATGTTTACTTATTATCAGGCAGAAAATTCAACAGCAGAACCCGCTCTGGTTAATGCCATTGAGCAAGGCCTTCGGGCAGAACACGGTGTTGTCACTGAAGATGACATTCTCATGGAGCTGACCAAATGGGTGGAAGCTTCTGATAACGACATCCTCAGTGATATCTACCAACAAACGATCAATTATGTGGTCAGTGGCCAGCACCCTACGCTTTAAGGTGCTATGCTTGATCGGCAACCTAATTTAGGGGTTTAGCACGTGTTTCTTCGCTACGGCGATGTTGTCCTTAAAACTAGCAACAGGATTGAGGAGTTAAAATGAAATCGAACCGTCAGGCACGTCATATTCTTGGACTGGACCATAAAATTTCTAACCAGCGCAAAATAGTTACCGAAGGTGACAAATCCAGCGTGGTAAATAACCCAACCGGCAGAAAACGCCCCGCTGAAAAGTAATCTTTAACAATCAGTCCTCAATGACGATTAAACACCATTGCCTGCGCAATGGTGTTTTTGTTTTTAACTGCTTTATACTTGGAGCCGACGCCCTGGCGGTAAAGCAAAGACGATAAAAGCACCCCAGGGATGGATATTCAAAAAAGAGTGAGTGACATGGAACCAAAAACAAAAAAACAGCGTTCGCTTTATATTCCTTACGCTGGCCCTGTACTGCTGGAATTTCCGTTGTTGAATAAAGGCAGCGCCTTCAGCATGGAAGAACGCCGTAACTTCAACCTGCTGGGGTTACTGCCGGAAGTGGTCGAAACCATCGAAGAACAAGCGGAACGCGCATGGATCCAGTATCAGGGATTCAAAACCGAAATCGACAAACACATCTACCTGCGTAACATCCAGGACACCAACGAAACCCTCTTCTACCGTCTGGTAAACAATCATCTTGATGAGATGATGCCCGTTATTTACACCCCAACCGTCGGCGCAGCCTGTGAGCGTTTTTCTGAGATCTACCGTCGTTCCCGCGGCGTGTTTATCTCATACCAGAACCGCCACAATATGGACGATATTCTGCAAAACGTACCGAACCATAATATTAAAGTGATTGTGGTGACGGACGGCGAACGTATTCTGGGGCTTGGTGACCAGGGCATCGGTGGGATGGGTATTCCGATCGGTAAACTGTCGCTCTATACCGCCTGCGGCGGCATCAGCCCGGCGTATACACTGCCGGTGGTGCTGGATGTCGGGACGAACAACCAGCAGTTGCTTAACGACCCGCTGTATATGGGCTGGCGTAATCCACGTATCACTGACGACGAATACTATGAATTCGTGGATGAATTTATCCAGGCTGTGAAACAACGCTGGCCGGACGTGCTGTTGCAGTTTGAAGACTTCGCACAAAAAAATGCGATGCCGTTACTTAACCGCTATCGCAATGAAATTTGTTCTTTTAACGATGATATTCAGGGCACCGCGGCGGTAACAGTCGGCACACTGATCGCAGCCAGCCGTGCGGCGGGCGGTCAGTTAAGCGAGAAAAAAATCGTCTTCCTCGGCGCAGGTTCAGCAGGATGCGGCATTGCTGAGATGATCATCGCCCAGACCCAGCGTGAAGGATTAAGCGAAGAAGCGGCGCGGCAGAAAGTCTTTATGGTCGATCGCTTTGGTCTGCTCACCGACAAGATGCCGAATCTGCTGCCTTTCCAGACTAAACTGGTGCAGAAGCGCGAAAATCTCAGTGACTGGGATACTGACAGCGATGTGCTGTCACTGCTTGATGTGGTGCGCAATGTCAAACCGGATATTCTGATTGGCGTCTCAGGACAGACCGGGCTGTTTACGGAAGAGATCATCCGTGAGATGCACAAACACTGTCCGCGTCCGATCGTGATGCCGCTGTCTAACCCGACTTCACGTGTGGAAGCCACACCGCAGGACATTATCGCCTGGACCGAAGGTAACGCGCTGGTCGCCACCGGCAGTCCGTTTAATCCAGTGGTATGGAAAGATAAAATCTACCCTATCGCCCAGTGTAACAACGCCTTTATTTTCCCGGGCATCGGCCTGGGTGTTATTGCTTCCGGCGCGTCACGTATCACCGATGAGATGCTGATGTCAGCAAGCGAAACACTTGCTCAGTATTCGCCGCTGGTACTGAACGGCGAAGGTCTGGTACTGCCGGAACTGAAAGATATTCAGAAAGTGTCCCGCGCAATTGCGTTTGCGGTTGGCAAAATGGCGCAGCAGCAAGGCGTGGCGGTGAAAACGTCTGCCGAAGCTCTGCAACAGGCCATTGATGATAACTTCTGGCAAGCCGAATACCGCGACTACCGCCGTACATCCATCTAAGCCTGCGCCCGGTAGTGACTGCTACCGGGCAATTTTCCTCTTCCTTTTTCAGATCTCATCCATACTGGGTAGTGGCGAATAAATCTCATTTGCCTCACCTGCTATGCAGAACATCATCCGAAAAGGAGGAAACTATGAAGGCTGCAGTTGTTACGAAGGATCATCATGTTGACGTTACGGATAAAACACTGCGCTCACTGAAACATGGCGAAGCCCTGCTGAAAATGGAGTGTTGTGGCGTATGTCATACCGATCTTCATGTTAAGAATGGCGATTTTGGTGATAAAACCGGCGTGATTCTGGGCCATGAAGGCATCGGTATGGTGGCAGAAGTTGGCCCCGGCGTTACCTCATTAAAACCAGGCGATCGCGCCAGCGTGGCGTGGTTTTACGAAGGATGCGGTCATTGCGAATACTGTAACAGTGGTAACGAAACGCTCTGCCGTTCAGTTAAAAATGCCGGATACAGCGTTGATGGCGGCATGGCGGAAGAGTGCATCGTGGTCGCCGATTACGCGGTTAAAGTGCCCGATGGCCTGGACTCCGCGGCGGCCAGCAGCATTACCTGCGCGGGTGTCACCACCTACAAAGCAGTAAAACTGTCAAAAATTCGTCCAGGACAGTGGATTGCTATCTACGGTCTTGGCGGTCTGGGCAACCTCGCCCTGCAATACGCGAAAAATGTCTTTAATGCAAAAGTGATCGCCATTGATGTCAATGATGAGCAGTTGAAACTGGCAACCGAAATGGGTGCAGATTTAGCGATTAACTCACGCACCGAAGACGCCGCCAAAATTGTGCAAGAGAAAACCGGTGGCGCTCACGCAGCGGTGGTGACAGCGGTAGCTAAAGCTGCGTTTAACTCGGCAGTTGATGCTGTCCGTGCTGGCGGTCGTGTTGTGGCAGTCGGTCTGCCGCCGGAGTCTATGAGCCTGGACATCCCACGGCTGGTGCTGGATGGTATTGAAGTCGTCGGTTCTCTGGTCGGCACGCGCCAGGATCTAACCGAGGCCTTCCAGTTTGCCGCCGAAGGTAAAGTGGTGCCAAAAGTTGCCCTGCGTCCGTTAGCGGACATCAACACCATCTTTACTGAGATGGAAGAAGGCAAAATCCGTGGCCGTATGGTGATTGATTTCCGTCGCTAAGAGGCCTTTGCTGCGACTGCCATGTTTGAGTCGCAGCCTGTTTTGCGAGACGCTTTCCGCAATTTCACTCTTCTTCTTTTCCTCCCCCATCTTTCCTCTCACAATTCACGAAAACGTAGCGAAATTTGTTGCGCTGCACGGAACAATAGTGATAGTGTTCCTTTCGAAGGAACAAGGATGAAGAGATGATAATGAATTTCAGACACAAGGGATTGCGTGACTTGTTTCTTCTCGGCAAAACCTCCGGCGTTATACCGACGCAAGTCAAACGATTACGCCACCGACTCGCTGTGATTGATGCAGCAAGCTGTCTTGCTGATCTCGATATGCCCGGTTACCGACTACACCCGTTAAGCGGCGATCGTGATGGAATTTGGGCGATATCTGTCTCGGGCAACTGGCGAATCACATTTGAATTCGTCAATGGCGATGCATACATACTGGATTACGAGGACTATCACTGATGAAAATGGCCAATCATCCCCGCCCGGGGGACATTATTCAGGAATCACTGGACGAGCTGAACGTCAGCCTGCGTGAGTTTGCCAGAGCAATGGAAATTGCGCCCTCAACGGCAAGCCGATTGCTGACCGGAAAAGCCGCGTTGACGCCAGAAATGGCGATTAAACTTTCCGTGGTGATCGGCAGTTCGCCGCAAATGTGGCTGAATCTACAAAACGCCTGGAGTCTGGCAGAGGCAGAAAAAACGGTAGATGTGTCGCGACTACGCCGTCTGGTTACGCAATAAAAAAATGGCACCTTATAAAGCGCCATTTGAAACTGATGGCAAACGCAACATTGCCTGATGCGCTACGCTTATCTGACCTACACGTTCACTGCAATCTATTGGATTTGAACGGTTTGTAGGCCGGATAAGGCGTTCACGCCGCATCCGGCATGAATAAAGCCTACGTTGTCTACAATATGAAAATGGCGCCTTTTACAGCGCCATTTTCAGCTTAAAGTTCAAAAGAGATTATATCCCTTCTTCACTCTCTTTTTTCGCTTCCGCCTTCTCGATTTCACGATACCAGCGTGGATGGTGTTTCTTCGCCCAACGACGGCTCACCTTCCCTTCGATCATCCCTTTAATCGACCCTTTCACCCAGAATGCCATATACATATGGATCAGGATGGCGTGGATCAGGATGATACCCGCAGCCGCGTGAATCAACAGGCTATAACGGACAACCTGTATCGGGAAGTACTGCGCAAAGTACGGACGCCAGATAATCACCCCGGTCACCAGCAGCACGAAAATCATGCTCATGATCGACCAGAACATCATCTTTTGCCCGGCGTTGTACTTACCAACATCCGCCACTTTGTGTTCATTGCCTTTTAATACTTCGACAATGTTCAACAGCCACGGAATATCTTTCTTATCCGGTATGTTGTGATGCACAAAACGCACAAACATAAACATCAGCGCGACGAAAATCGCAATGCCGAAGAACGGGTGCAAAATGCGTCCCATCTGCGGCGTACCGAAGGTTTGCGTCAGCCATTGCAGCGTCGGGAAGAAGAACGAAATCCCGGACAGCGCCACCAGGAAGAAGCAAATCACCACGGTCCAGTGACAGGCGCGATCAATAAACTTGGTGCGCACAATCATTTTCGACTTACTCATGATGATCCTCCTCGTCATCGTCCACTTCCTTATTCGGGCCAATACCGATGTAGTGGAAAATCAACCCGGCAAAAGTGGCGATAAAGCCAGCCGCTGCCAGCGGTTTCAACGCGCCTTTCCACAGGTTCACCGAAGTATCGATCTTCGGATCTTTCGGCAGACCGTGATACAGCTCCGGCTGATCGGCGTGATGCAGCACGTACATGACGTGCGTACCACCGACCCCTTCCGGGTTGTAGACGCCAGCATGTTCGTAACCACGCGCTTTCAGTTTCGCCACGCGCTGTTCCGCCAGCTCCAGCATCTCCTTCTTGGTGCCGAAGTGGATAGCCCCGGTCGGACAAGTTTTCACACAAGCCGGTTCCTGACCGACGCTGACGCGATCGACGCAGAGTGTGCATTTATATACCCGGTTATCCTCTTTGTTGAGGCGTGGAATATTAAACGGACACCCGGCAATGCAGTAACCACAGCCGATGCAGTTTTCCGACTGGAAATCGACAATCCCGTTAGCGTACTGAATGATCGCACCAGCAGACGGGCACGCCTTCAGGCAGCCCGGATCTTCACAGTGCATACAACCGTCTTTACGGATCAGCCACTCCAGCTTGCCGTTCTGTTCGGTTTCGCTAAAGCGCATCACCGTCCAGGACTTGGCGCTCAGATCGGCGGGGTTATCATAAACCCCGACGCAGTGCCCCACTTCATCACGGATATCGTTCCACTCCGAACACGCCACCTGACAGGCTTTACAGCCGATACAGGTGGAAACGTCGATAAGTTTCGCGACTTCTGCTTTGTAATCACGCACCTGAGAAGGCGGCGTGATGGAGTTAGTTGCGGACCTTTTGATAATGTCCTGCGTTTCCATAGCCATCTGTTCGCCCCCTTACGCCTTCTCGATGTTGACTAAGAACGCTTTATATTCCGGCGTTTGCGAGTTTGCATCACCGACATTCGGCGTCAGAGTGTTAGCGATATAACCTTTGCGCGCGACACCCTCAAAGCCCCAGTGGATTGGAATACCCACCGTTTCAACCTGCTGACCGTTTACATTCAGCGGTTTCAGACGGCGCGTTACCACAGCCACCGCGCGGATAAAGCCACGCTTGCTGGAGACAGTGACACGATCGCCATTGGCAATGCCTTTCGCCGCCGCCAGCGTTTCGCTGATTTCCACAAACTGTTCCGGCTGAGCAATTGCGTTGAGCAACGCGTGCTTGGTCCAGGTGTGGAAGTGCTCGGTCAGACGATAGGTCGTACCCACATACGGGAACTGCTCTTTTTTACCCATCCGCAGCGCGTCTTGTTCATACAGACGAACAACCGGGTTAGACACCACGTTCGGATGCAGCGGGTTAGTGCCCAGCGGCGTTTCAATTGGTTCGTAGTGTTCCGGGAACGGACCTTCCGCCATTTTGTTGATGGCAAACAGGCGTCCCATCCCTTCCGGCTGCATGATAAACGGCCCGGTTGGTGTACCCGGTGCGGCATTGCCGAAGTCCGGAATATCGTTACCCGTCCACTTGCTGCCGTTCCACTGGATCAGCATCCGTTTCGGATCCCAAGGTTTACCGTTGATATCCGCCGAAGCACGGTTGTACAGCACGCGACGGTTGAGCGGCCACGCCCAGGCCCATCCCAGCGTATTCCCCAGACCGGACGGGTCGGAGTTATCGCGGTTGGCCATCTGGTTGCCCTGCTCTGTCCAGCTACCGGTGTAGATCCAGCAAGAAGATGCGGTTGTACCGTCATCACGCAGATGCGCAAAGCTACTCAGTAACTGACCTTTCTTCGCAATCAGCACGCCATTAGCGTCATAGAGATCTTCCAGCGCATAGCCGTTGTTCTCTTTTGCCACTTCGTCTGACTGCGGCTCGTGCGGCTGCTTGTAGTTCCAGCTCATCTTCATCAGCGGTTCTACGCCTTTACCACCTTCGGCTTTGTACAACTCGCGAAGATGATGGTAGATACCCGCCAAAATTTCGCCGTCGTTACGTGCTTCGCCTGGCGCGTCCTGACCTTTCCAGTGCCACTGCAACCAGCGACCGGAGTTAGCGATAGAACCATCTTCTTCAGCAAAGCAGGTCGAAGGCAGACGGAATACCTCTGTCTGAATAGACGCCGGATCGACATCGTTCGACTCGCCGTGGTTCTGCCAGAAAGTAGAGGTTTCAGTCACCAGCGGATCGATAACCACCATGTACTTCAGCTTGCTCAGGCAGCTCACCACTTTGTTTTTGTCCGGGAAGGACGCAACCGGGTTAAAGCCCTGGCAGAAATAACCAGTGACTTTGCCTTCGTCCATCATGTTGAAATACTTGATGACGTCGTAGGTCTGGTCCCACTTCGGCAGCCAGTCATAGCCCCAGTTGTTCTCTTTCTGCGCAGCATCGCCGTAGAAAGATTTCATCAGGCTAACGAAGAACTTCGGATAGTTGCTCCAGTAGTTCACCTGATCAGCCAGCGTCGCTTTCGGCGTGTTCGCTTCCAGATACGACTGCAAATCAACCTGTTTTTCTGACGGCAGCGTCAGATAACCCGGCAGGCTGGTAGAGAGCAGACCTAAGTCAGTCAGGCCCTGAATGTTGGAGTGACCACGCAATGCGTTCACGCCGCCACCGGCCATACCCATGTTACCGAGCAGCAACTGGATCATCGCCATAGTACGGATGTTCTGCGCACCCACGGTGTGTTGGGTCCAGCCCAGTGCGTACAGGAAGGTGGTTGTGCGATCCGGCGCGCTGGTGGAGGCCAGCACTTCACACACTTTCAGGAAGTCAGCTTTTGGCGTACCGCAGATGTTTTCTACTACGTCCGGCGTGTAACGGGAAACGTGCGCTTTCAGCAAGTTCCACACACAGCGCGGATGAGTCAGTGTTTCATCGCGTTTCGCATAGCCGTTTTCATCGAACTGATAGTTCCAGGACGACTTATCGTACTGACGTTTTTCAGCGTCGTAACCGCTGAACAGACCGTCTTCGAACGCAAAATCATCACGCACCAGCAGGCTGGCGTTGGTGTAATGCTTAACGTATTCGGCGTTGATCTTGTTGTTTTCGATCAGGTAGCGCAAAACGCCAGACAGGAACGTAATGTCCGTACCGGAACGAATAGGTGCGTAGATATCCGCCACAGAAGCGGTACGCGTAAAACGGGGATCGACAACGATCAAGGTTGCATCGTTGTTGTTTTTCGCTTCCATCGCCCAGCGAAAACCGACGGGATGCGCTTCAGCAGCGTTACCGCCCATCACCATTACGACGTTAGCGTTTTTGATATCCACCCAGTGGTTGGTCATCGCACCGCGACCAAATGTTGGAGCAAGACTTGCTACCGTTGGTCCGTGTCAGACGCGCGCCTGGTTGTCTACCGCCAGCATCCCGAGGGAGCGGGCAAATTTTTGAGTCAGCATCCCGGTTTCGTTGCTGGCACCGGAGGCACACAGCATACCGGTAGAAAGCCAACGGTTTACCGTTACGCCCTGCTCATTCTTTTCAATAAAGTTAGCGTCACGGTCTGCTTTCATCAGCTTCGCAATGCGGGAGAATGCTTCTTCCCAGCTAATGCGCTGCCATTTGTCAGAACCTGGCGCACGATATTCCGGGTAGCGCAGACGGTTTTCGCTGTTGACGTAATCCAGCAATCCGGCCCCTTTCGGGCACAGCGCACCACGGCTTACCGGATGATCCGGGTCACCTTCAATGTGATAAATCGCTTCTCTGGCGTTTTTCGCGCCATCACCCAGGCTATACATCAATAGCCCGCAACCTACGGAACAGTATGTACAAGTGTTACGGATCTCTTTCGCGCGTAATAATTTGTAGTTTCGCGCCTGAGCCAGTGCTTGCTTCGGGGCAAAACCCAATGCCGCGACTGTTGTTCCAGCCATACCGCCCGCGCAGATTTTAAAAAATTGTCTGCGACTGACGTCCATTGCTTTCCTCTTTTTTCAGGGGTATTACTGCGCGAGGAAACTAACAGTAAAATTCTGAATCTTTTTGCGCGAAATCAAAAAGAACAGCTGTTTGCCACAAAATAATCCGCCTGCGCAAATTGACCTACCTCAATAGCGGTAGAAAAACGCACCACTGCCTGACAGGCCAGTTAAAAAAATGCTATAAAATTCAGCTTAATTTTTAACGGCAAGAGAGACAAAACAGCGAGCATGACACGACAAAAAGCAACGCTCATAGGGCTAATAGCGATCGTCCTGTGGAGCACAATGGTAGGATTGATTCGCGGTGTCAGTGAGGGGCTCGGCCCGGTCGGCGGCGCAGCTGCTATCTATTCATTAAGCGGGCTGCTGTTAATCTTCACGGTTGGATTTCCGCGAATTCGGCAGATCCCGAAAGGGTATTTGCTCGCCGGGAGTCTGTTATTCGTCAGCTATGAAATCTGTCTGGCGCTTTCCTTAGGGTATGCGGCGAGCCGTCATCAGGCGATTGAAGTAGGTATGGTGAACTATCTATGGCCCAGTCTGACAATTCTCTTTGCCATTCTGTTTAATGGTCAGAAAACCAACTGGCTGATTGTACCTGGATTATTATTAGCCCTGGTCGGTGTCTGTTGGGTGTTAGGCGGTGACAATGGGTTACACTATGATGAAATCATCAATAATATTACCACCAGTCCATTAAGTTATTTCCTGGCGTTCATTGGCGCTTTTATCTGGGCAGCTTATTGTACAGTAACGAATAAATACGCACGCGGATTTAATGGAATAACCGTTTTTGTACTGCTGACAGGAGCAAGTTTGTGGGTTTACTATTTTCTCACGCCACAACCAGAAATGGTATTTAGCACACCCGTCATGATTAAACTCATCTCTGCGGCATTTACCTTAGGATTTGCTTACGCTGCGTGGAACGTTGGCATTTTACATGGCAACGTCACCATTATGGCAGTAGGTTCGTATTTTACGCCCGTACTTTCGTCGGCGCTTGCTGCGGTACTGCTTAGTGCTCCGCTATCGTTCTCATTCTGGCAAGGCGCACTGATGGTCTGCGGCGGTTCCCTGCTCTGCTGGCTGGCGACACGTCGTGGATAAAATTATTGCCGGGTCATAGCACCCGGCAGTTAACCCGCTAAATTACGACAATAATAAAAAATAAACTTCAAATACCAGTAATTCACCTTATATCTCATTTCGACTTCGATCACATATCGATAAATAATATTATTTCATCTATTATTCTCATTGTTTTTAATCACCATTCTATTTTAAAAACAGTATGTCATTTGTAAATGACGCCGTTTAAAATTCGTTTAGAAAATAGGTTTAACGATAATTAAAAGGATACTGTTAAATGAAATTAAAAATAGTTGCGGTGGTTGTAACTGGTTTGTTAGCTGCGAACGTAGCACATGCTGCCGAAGTATATAACAAGGATGGTAATAAACTCGACCTTTATGGCAAGGTTACCGCTCTACGTTATTTTACTGATGATAAGCGTGACGATGGTGATAAAACTTATGCCCGTCTCGGTTTTAAAGGAGAAACGCAAATCAATGATCAAATGATTGGTTTTGGTCACTGGGAATATGATTTTAAAGGCTATAACGATGAAGCCAACGGCTCGCGCGGCAACAAAACCCGCCTTGCCTATGCAGGTTTAAAAATTAGTGAATTTGGCTCTCTGGACTATGGTCGTAACTACGGTGTCGGTTATGACATTGGTTCATGGACCGATTTGTTGCCAGAATTTGGTGGCGATACCTGGAGCCAGAAAGATGTCTTCATGACATATCGTACCACTGGTGTGGCAACCTATCGCAACTACGATTTCTTTGGCTTAATTGAAGGGCTGAACTTTGCCGCACAATATCAAGGCAAAAATGAACGCACTGACAACGCTCATCTTTATGGTGCTGACTATACGCGTGCCAATGGTGACGGTTTCGGTATCTCCTCAACTTATGTTTATGATGGCTTTGGGATCGGTGCTGTGTATACCAAATCTGATCGGACAAATGCGCAGGAAAGAGCAGCGGCTAATCCTCTCAATGCCTCCGGTAAGAATGCAGAACTGTGGGCAACAGGTATAAAATATGATGCCAACAACATTTACTTTGCAGCTAATTACGCTGAAACATTAAACATGACCACCTATGGTGATGGTTATATCTCTAACAAAGCACAAAGTTTCGAAGTGGTGGCCCAATATCAATTCGACTTCGGCTTGCGCCCATCACTCGCTTACCTGAAATCAAAAGGCAGAGATCTGGGGCGTTACGGCGATCAGAACATGATTGAGTATATCGACGTTGGTGCAACGTATTTCTTCAACAAAAATATGTCGACCTATGTTGATTATAAAATCAACCTGATCGATGAAAGCGACTTTACCCGTGCCGTAGATATTCGCACCGATAACATCGTCGCAACGGGCATTACCTATCAGTTCTAACATCCTCTCCTGACCAGCCCTTCTCTGGGCTGGTTTTTGATTTAAGTGCTGCTGTATGACTCCTTAAGTAAAAATGAGCAATTTTTGATATTTCTGGTCATTCACCTCAATTAATATTCTTCCATACCCTCCGGGGACATCTTAGTATAATATTTATTGATGAGTGATTATGACCAATATTAATACAGCTTGTGTAAAAAATAATGCCAGTTATCAAGTGAATAACGCATTACCTAACAGAGAAACCATCGCCAGCAATTTTTTTGAACAACTGGCACAATGGGGTGAGAAATCGCTTAATAATGGCGTAGAAAAAAGAACTATTCTAGAGCGAATTAATGAAGCTTACAACTCAAACATGGAATCTCTTAATTTGTCATATCTTGATTTGAGTGAGTTACCGCCTATCCCCCCTACAGTTAAAACATTGAATTTGGAGGGGAATTGTCTAACTTTCCTTGACTTTACCGACAATGCTAGTCTTATCAATATCAACCTCACCTTGAATAATATTGAAACGATAACCTTTCCAAATGAATCAAAACTGGAAAATATTTATATCGATTGCAACAAGCTGGAAAGTTTAGATTTAAAAAATCAGCATTCATTGGTTAATCTGGAAGCGCAAAATAATAATCTAAAAGAAATTAATATTTCTGACAGTTATAAACTGAAATTTCTTAACCTTGATAATAACCAGCTAACATCGCTGGATGTTTCTCAACAAGAATCTCTGATTGAGTTAAGTGCTTGTCACAATATGATCAATGATCTTAAATTACACTATCACCCCATGGTGAAAAAAATCGCTTTAAACGACAACCATATTGCAAATTTAAACGCTAAAAGCACTGCGATACTTGAATATTTAGACTTAAGTAACAACAATTTATTGCCAACAGATAACATTAATGAGTTAATATCATCAAAACATCTTTGGTATTTATCAGTTAACGGTATTAACAATGATCCTATTGCACAAATGCAGTACTGGAATGCAATAATGGATTTAGTTGATCATATTAATGAAGTGACCATTAAGATATCTTATGATCTAGCAATTAAAAATATCGATACCAGTAATAAGCATCTTGTAGAAGTAAGCAAAAATACTGAAGGTGATAATAAAGAAAACAATGATTCAATGTCGATTCGTTACCGTTCAAAACCTTATTTCAGCAATTTAACTTTAACAGAACAAGAAACGACACTTTCTGAAGAAGAATTAAAAGCTATTCTGCCTATGTATCGCGCGTGTCGGTTTGATAACGACACTCCCCTATCCTCATCCTCATCCTCAGAACTCAAGGACGCAACAGGCACCCCTATCTGTTATTACATTTATGATGAGAATAAAACTTCCTTAGGTTATGGACCAACATTTCATAATTGGTTAAGCCAATCCTTTACCACAGAGTTATAAAAAACATCCTGATTAATCAAGGATAATAAATCAAAAAATATATTATTGCCATGGAGTAGTTATGAAGTTTCCTTTAATCTTTTTTAAAACAAAGCAGTCCCTACAGCGACTCCCCGAACAGAATTTATATAGCTGGATGCATGAATTGAATAAATGGAAAGAAAAATGCATAGTCACAGGTGAACTTCATCGTCAAGAATGCCGAAAAGAAGCGGCAGAAAGGATAAACCGTGCTTTTTTGTCGAAGCAGAATGACATTGATTTATCTGGACTTAATTTAACTACTCAACCACCAGGGCTGCAAAACTTCACCTCTATCAATCTTGATGAGAACCAACTCAAACATTTTGATGCAACCAACTACGATAAACTCATCAACCTTAGTCTGAATAGTAATGCTCTTGAGTCTATAAATTTTCCTCAAGGCAGAAATGTAAGCATTAAACATATATCTGTGAATAATAATGCTCTCAGAAATATTGATATAGATGGGCTTTCATCAGTTACTTATTTTAGTGCGGCACATAATCAACTAGAGTTTGTGCAATTAGAATGTTGCGAAAGGCTGCAGTACCTGAATCTCAGCCACAATCAATTAACTGATATTGCTGCAGGAAATAAAGATGAACTCTTACTTCTGGACCTATCCCATAATAAACTAACAAGTTTACATAATGCCTTATTTCCCAACTTGAATACGTTACTTATCAACAACAACTTGCTTTCTGAAATTAAAATATTCTTTAGCAACTTCTGCAATGTACAGACATTAAACGCTGCGAACAATCAGTTGAAAAAAATAAACCTTCATTTCCTGACTTATCTTTCATCTATCAAAAGCTTAAGGCTGGACAATAATAAAATAACCCGCATTGACACTAAGAATACATCCGATATTGGAACTTTATTCCCCATAATAAAACAGAGCAAAAACTTAAATTTTTTAAATGTTTCTGGGAAGAACAATTGCCCTACTATGCAGCTCATGTTATTTAATTTGTTTTCCCCAGCACTTAAGCTTAATACTGGCCTGGCAATTCTTTCGCCTGGTGCATTTGAAGTTCACTCTGACGGAGTAGATGTGGATAACGAATTGTTTCACTATACTTTTAAAGAAGCATACACCCCATATAATATACACACTTATAAAACAGAAGAAGTTGTAAATCAGATGAATATAAAAATTAAAAATATGACCTTAGATGAAATAAACAATACTTACTGTAATAACGATTATTACAATGAGGCGATAAGAGAGGAACCGATAGACTTTCTGGACAGATCGTTTTCCTCCAGCTCATGGCCTTTTTAGTGAATAAATCATCACTAATTCTATAAGTGTCTGGTCTTATTAAGAATATAGTTAATATGCAACCCTTTAGATTCACGATCTGAAGGGTTGAAACATGGCATACGTTCAAAGATTAACCCCCGTTTGAAGGTTAGCCTGTTAGTTACATTTAGTAACACATATCTGTCTGCTTAATCCCCATTCTGCCCCCGCGGTTACGCTTTCTTATCTATTCTTTCAATCAGCACTTCACCTAATTCATCCTTAATTCTAATAACTGGCTATTGCGCCTTACCTCCTGTTTTGTCTTTTTTTCATTACCAATGTGTACATGTGAGGAACAATATGGCACTGCAAAATGAGAAAAATAGTCGTTATCTTTTGCGCGACTGGAAACCAGAAAACCCGGCCTTCTGGGAAAATAAAGGAAAGCATATTGCACGAAGAAACCTCTGGATATCAGTAAGTTGCCTACTTCTTGCCTTCTGTGTCTGGATGCTATTTAGCGCAGTTACTGTTAATCTCAATAAAATCGGTTTTAATTTCACTACCGATCAACTCTTTTTATTAACCGCATTACCCTCCGTTTCTGGCGCATTATTGCGTGTCCCCTACTCCTTTATGGTGCCTATATTTGGTGGACGCCGATGGACGGTTTTTAGTACTGCAATCCTGATTATTCCTTGCGTCTGGCTCGGAATTGCCGTGCAGAATCCGAATACTCCTTTTGGGATATTTATCGTTATCGCTTTGCTATGCGGTTTTGCAGGTGCGAACTTTGCTTCAAGCATGGGCAATATCAGTTTCTTCTTCCCAAAAGCCAAACAAGGGAGCGCACTTGGGATTAATGGCGGATTAGGAAACTTAGGTGTAAGTGTGATGCAGCTGGTTGCACCGCTGGTCATTTTTGTACCCGTATTTGCCTTTCTCGGCGTCAATGGCGTACCGCAGGCCGACGGTTCGGTGATGTCGCTGGCGAATGCCGCATGGATTTGGGTGCCATTACTGGCGATTGCCACTATTGCCGCCTGGTTAGGGATGAATGATATCGCCAGTTCACGCGCGTCAATCGCCGATCAATTGCCTGTATTACAACGTCTGCATCTCTGGCTGCTCAGTCTTCTCTATCTCGCCACCTTCGGTTCGTTTATCGGTTTTTCTGCGGGTTTTGCCATGCTGGCGAAAACTCAGTTCCCTGATGTGAATATTCTGCGCCTGGCGTTCTTTGGCCCATTTATTGGTGCCATCGCGCGGTCGGTTGGTGGTGCTATTTCCGATAAATTCGGCGGCGTGCGGGTGACGTTGATCAACTTCATTTTTATGGCGATTTTCAGCGCCCTGCTGTTCCTTACCTTACCGGGCACAGGCTCCGGTAATTTCATCGCATTTTACGCCGTATTTATGGGGTTGTTTCTGACCGCAGGTCTGGGAAGTGGTTCTACTTTCCAGATGATCGCCGTCATCTTTCGCCAGATAACCATTTATCGGGTGAAGATGAAAGGCGGTAGTGATGAGCAAGCTCAGAGAGAAGCCGTCACCGAAACGGCGGCGGCTCTGGGCTTTATCTCAGCCATTGGCGCAGTGGGCGGCTTTTTCATTCCGCAGGCGTTTGGCATGTCGCTCAATATGACCGGCTCGCCGGTAGGCGCGATGAAAGTGTTTTTAATCTTCTACATCGTTTGTGTGCTGCTGACCTGGCTGGTTTATGGTCGGCGGAAGTTCAGCCAAAAATAAGAAATCGATGCCTGACACGTCTTATCAGGCTACAACCGTGTCGCATCCGACAAGGCATCAGATCCCAATTCATTCCTGGAGCAGGAGTTATGTCATGAGTAAACTTTTGGATCGCTTTCGCTACTTCAAACAAAAGGGCGAAACCTTTGCCGATGGTCACGGACAGGTGATGCATAGCAACCGCGACTGGGAGGACAGCTATCGCCAGCGTTGGCAGTTCGACAAAATCGTGCGTTCCACCCACGGTGTTAACTGTACAGGCTCCTGTAGCTGGAAAATCTACGTTAAAAATGGTCTGGTGACCTGGGAAATCCAACAGACCGACTACCCGCGCACTCGCCCTGACCTGCCCAATCATGAACCTCGCGGCTGCCCGCGTGGCGCAAGTTACTCCTGGTATCTTTACAGCGCTAACCGCCTGAAATACCCGCTCATTCGTAAACGACTGATTGAACTGTGGCGCGAAGCCCTCAAACAACACAGCGATCCGGTACTGGCGTGGGCATCGATTATGAACGATCCGCAAAAGTGCCTGAGCTACAAACAAGTGCGTGGGCGTGGCGGCTTTATCCGCTCCAACTGGCAGGAGCTAAACCAGTTGATTGCCGCCGCTAACGTCTGGACTATCAAAACTTACGGTCCTGATCGCGTTGCCGGTTTCTCGCCGATTCCGGCGATGTCGATGGTTTCTTACGCCGCCGGAACACGTTATCTGTCGCTGTTAGGTGGCACCTGTTTAAGTTTCTATGACTGGTATTGCGACCTGCCGCCTGCCTCGCCGATGACCTGGGGCGAGCAAACCGACGTGCCAGAATCTGCCGACTGGTATAACTCCAGCTATATCATCGCCTGGGGGTCTAACGTACCGCAGACACGTACGCCGGACGCCCACTTCTTTACCGAAGTACGCTACAAAGGCACTAAAACCATCGCCATTACCCCTGACTACTCTGAAGTGGCCAAATTGTGCGACCAGTGGCTGGCACCGAAACAAGGCACTGATAGCGCCCTGGCGATGGCAATGGGCCATGTGATTTTAAAAGAGTTTCATCTCGATAATCCCAGCGACTATTTTATCAACTACTGCCGCCGCTACAGCGACATGCCGATGCTGGTAATGCTGGAACCTCGCGACGATGGTAGCTACGTTCCCGGGCGCATGATCCGCGCGTCTGACCTAGTAGATGGACTGGGCGAAAGCAACAATCCGCAATGGAAAACCGTAGCAGTTAATACAGCAGGTGAACTGGTGGTGCCGAACGGTTCGATTGGTTTTCGTTGGGGCGAAAAAGGCAAATGGAACCTGGAATCTATCGCCGCCGGAACAGAAACTGAGTTAGCGTTAACCTTGCTCGGTCAACACGACACTGTTGCAGGCGTGGCCTTCCCCTACTTTGGCGGCATTGAAAATCCACACTTTCGCAGCGTAAAACATGATCCCATACTGGTGCGCCAGCTTCCGGTGAAAAATCTGACGCTCGCCGATGGAAGCACTTGTCCGGTGGTTAGCGTTTATGATCTGGTACTGGCAAATTACGGCCTCGATCGCGGGCTGGAAGATGAAAACAGCGCGAAAGATTACGCTGAAATCAAACCTTACACCCCAGCCTGGGGCGAGCAAATTACCGGCGTACCGCGCCAGTATATTGAAACCATCGCCCGCGAATTTGCCGATACCGCCCATAAAACGCATGGGCGATCGATGATTATCCTCGGTGCTGGCGTCAACCATTGGTATCACATGGACATGAACTACCGTGGGATGATCAACATGCTGATCTTCTGCGGTTGTGTCGGGCAAAGCGGTGGCGGCTGGGCACACTATGTCGGTCAGGAAAAACTGCGCCCGCAAACCGGCTGGTTGCCGCTGGCCTTTGCGCTCGACTGGAACCGACCACCGCGCCAGATGAACAGCACCTCGTTTTTCTACAATCATTCCAGCCAATGGCGCTATGAAAAAGTCTCTGCTCAGGAGTTACTTTCACCGCTCGCCGATGCCAGTAAGTACAGCGGTCATCTGATTGATTTCAACGTTCGCGCTGAACGTATGGGCTGGCTACCTTCTGCGCCGCAGCTGGGGCGTAACCCGCTCACGTTGAAAGCCGAAGCCGACAAGGCCGGATTATCCCCCACAGAATTTACCGCCCAGGCGCTGAAATCGGGCGATTTACGCATGGCCTGCGAACAACCAGATAGCGGCAGCAATCATCCGCGTAATTTGTTTGTCTGGCGTTCTAACCTGCTTGGCTCCTCCGGCAAAGGCCACGAATATATGCAGAAGTATCTGCTGGGAACCGAAAGTGGGATTCAGGGTGAAGAACTCGGTGCCAGCGACGGGATCAAACCGGAAGATGTCGAGTGGCAAACTGCGGCGATTGAAGGCAAGCTCGACCTGCTGGTGACGCTCGACTTCCGCATGTCCAGCACCTGCCTGTTCTCCGATATCGTTCTGCCCACCGCCACCTGGTACGAAAAAGACGATATGAACACCTCGGATATGCATCCGTTTATTCATCCGCTTTCTGCGGCGGTCGATCCGGCGTGGGAATCACGCAGCGACTGGGAAATCTACAAAGGTATTGCCAAAGCATTTTCGCAAGTGTGCGTAGGGCATCTTGGCAAAGAAACCGACGTGGTATTACAACCCCTACTGCATGACTCTCCGGCAGAACTCTCCCAGCCGTGTGAAGTGCTCGACTGGCGCAAAGGCGAATGCGATCTGATCCCGGGTAAAACCGCGCCCAATATTGTAGCGGTGGAACGCGACTACCCTGCTACCTATGATCGCTTTACCTCGCTCGGGCCATTGATGGACAAACTTGGCAACGGCGGTAAAGGGATTTCGTGGAATACCCAGGATGAAATCGATTTCCTCGGCAAACTCAATTACACCAAGCGTGATGGCCCGGCACAGGGGCGACCGCTGATTGACACCGCCATTGATGCATCAGAAGTGATACTGGCGCTGGCACCGGAAACCAACGGGCATGTGGCGGTCAAAGCGTGGCAAGCGCTGGGCGAAATCACCGGACGCGAACATACCCATCTGGCGCTGCACAAAGAGGACGAGAAGATCCGCTTTCGCGATATTCAGGCGCAGCCACGTAAAATTATCTCCAGCCCCACATGGTCTGGTCTGGAAAGCGATCACGTCTCCTATAACGCGGGATACACCAACGTTCATGAGTTAATTCCGTGGCGCACGCTGTCGGGACGCCAGCAGCTTTATCAGGATCATCCGTGGATGCGTGCCTTTGGTGAAAGTCTGGTGGCTTATCGCCCGCCTATCGACACCCTTAGCGTCAGTGAAATGCGCCAGATACCACCAAACGGCTTCCCGGAAAGAGCACTTAACTTCCTGACGCCGCATCAGAAATGGGGCATTCACTCAACCTACAGTGAAAACCTGCTAATGCTGACGCTCTCTCGCGGTGGACCGATTGTCTGGATCAGCGAAACCGATGCCCGTGAATTGACCATTGTCGATAACGACTGGGTGGAAGTGTTTAACGCCAACGGCGCGCTGACTGCCCGCGCGGTAGTCAGCCAACGTGTACCGCCGGGTATGACCATGATGTATCACGCTCAGGAACGCATTATGAATATTCCTGGTTCGGAAGTAACCGGCATGCGCGGCGGCATTCATAACTCGGTCACCCGCGTTTGTCCGAAACCAACGCATATGATTGGCGGTTACGCGCAGCTGGCCTGGGGCTTTAACTACTACGGCACCGTCGGCTCGAACCGCGACGAATTCATCATGATCCGCAAGATGAAAAACGTTAACTGGCTCGATGATGAAGGTCGCGATCAGGTACAGGAGGCGAAAAAATGAAAATACGTTCGCAAGTCGGCATGGTGCTTAACCTCGATAAATGTATCGGCTGCCATACCTGTTCGGTGACCTGTAAAAACGTCTGGACCGGACGCGAAGGCATGGAGTACGCATGGTTTAACAACGTCGAAACCAAACCGGGCATTGGTTATCCGAAAAACTGGGAAGATCAGGAAGAGTGGCAAGGCGGCTGGGTGCGTGATGTGAATGGCAAGATACGCCCGCGTCTGGGCAGCAAAATGGGCGTAATAACCAAAATCTTCGCCAACCCGGTGGTGCCGCAGATTGATGATTACTACGAACCTTTCACCTTCGACTACGAACATTTACATAGCGCGCCAGAAGGTAAACACATTCCTACTGCCCGCCCGCGTTCGCTGATTGACGGCAAACGGATGGACAAAGTGATCTGGGGGCCAAACTGGGAAGAACTGCTGGGCGGTGAGTTCGAAAAACGCGCTCGCGACCGCAACTTTGACGCCATGCAAAAGGAGATGTACGGTCAGTTTGAAAACACGTTCATGATGTACCTGCCGCGCCTGTGCGAACACTGCCTCAACCCCAGCTGTGTGGCGACCTGCCCCAGCGGCGCGATCTACAAACGCGAAGAAGACGGTATTGTGCTCATCGACCAGGACAAATGCCGTGGCTGGCGTTTGTGCATTAGCGGTTGTCCGTACAAGAAAATCTACTTCAACTGGAAAAGCGGTAAGTCAGAAAAATGCATCTTCTGTTATCCGCGAATTGAGTCCGGTCAACCGACCGTTTGCTCAGAAACCTGCGTGGGTCGTATTCGCTATCTTGGCGTGCTGCTTTACGACGCCGACCGCATCGAGGAAGCGGCGAGCACCGAACGCGAGGTTGATCTCTACGAACGTCAGTGCGAAGTGTTCCTCGATCCGCACGATCCCTCAGTGATCGAAGAAGCCCTGAAACAAGGTATTCCACAAAATGTGATTGAAGCTGCCCAGCGTTCGCCAGTCTACAAAATGGCGATGGACTGGAAACTGGCGCTACCGCTGCACCCTGAATATCGCACCCTGCCGATGGTCTGGTACGTACCGCCGCTGTCACCAATTCAGTCTTACGCCGATGCGGGCGGCCTGCCAAAAAGCGAAGGTGTGCTTCCCGCTATCGAAAGCCTACGTATACCGGTGCAATATCTCGCCAATATGTTGAGTGCGGGCGATACCGGTCCGGTGCTGCGGGCACTAAAACGGATGATGGCGATGCGCCACTATATGCGTTCACAAACGGTGGAGGGCGTGACTGATACCCGCGCCATTGACGAAGTAGGCCTGAGCGTCGCCCAGGTCGAAGAGATGTATCGCTACCTTGCCATCGCCAACTATGAAGATCGTTTTGTCATTCCAACCAGTCATCGGGAAATGGCGGGCGATGCCTTCGCAGAACGCAACGGCTGCGGCTTCAGCTTTGGCGACGGTTGCCACGGCTCAGACAGCAAATTCAACCTGTTCAACAGTAGCCGTATCGATGCCATCAACATTACCGAAGTGCGCGATAAAGCGGAGGGAGAATAATGCAGATCCTCAAAGTGATCGGCCTGTTGATGGAGTACCCGGACGAGCTGTTGTGGGAGTGTAAGGACGACGCGCTGGCATTAATCCGCCGCGACGCGTCGATGCTCACCGATTTTGCACTCGACCTGCTCAACGCGCCGCTGCTGGATAAACAGGCCGAATGGTGTGAAGTGTTCGACCGCGGGCGCACCACGTCGCTGCTGCTGTTCGAACATGTTCATGCCGAATCCCGCGATCGCGGCCAGGCAATGGTGGACCTGCTGGCGGAGTATGAAAAGGTCGGTCTGCAACTGGATTGTCGGGAACTGCCCGATTATCTGCCGCTGTACCTGGAGTACTTAAGTGTGCTGCCGGACGATCAGGCAAAAGAAGGATTACTCAACGTTGCGCCGATCCTCGCCCTGCTTGGCGGACGCTTAAAACAACGCGAGACACCGTGGTACGCGTTATTTGACGCCCTTTTGCAACTGGCAGGAAGTCCCCTGTTAAGTGACAGTGTCACAAAACAAATTCGTAGTGAAGAGCGTGACGACACCCGCCAGGCGCTGGATGCGGTGTGGGAAGAAGAACAGGTGAAGTTTATTGAAGATAACGCCACGGCGTGTGACAGCTCGCCGCTTAATCAATATCAGCGACGCTTTAGCCAAGATGTCGCGCCGCAGTACGTCGACATCAGTGCGGGAGGTGGGAAATGATTCAGTATCTGAACGTCTTTTTTTACGATATCTACCCGTACATTTGTGCGACGGTGTTTTTCCTCGGCAGCTGGCTGCGCTATGACTACGGGCAGTATACCTGGCGCGCCTCCTCGAGCCAGATGCTCGATAAACGCGGGATGGTGATATGGTCGAATCTGTTCCATATCGGCATTTTGGGGATCTTCTTCGGGCACCTGTTCGGCATGTTAACGCCGCACTGGATGTACGCGTGGTTTCTGCCGGTGGCGGTAAAACAGCAGATGGCGATGGTGCTCGGCGGTATTTGCGGCGTGTTGACGTTGATTGGCGGTGCAGGACTGCTGTGGCGCAGGCTGACAAATCAGCGCGTGCGTGCCACTTCCACTACGCCGGATATTATCATCATGAGCATTTTACTGATCCAGTGTCTGCTGGGGCTAAGTACCATACCGTTTTCAGCACAGTATCCTGATGGTAGCGAAATGATGAAGCTGGTGGGTTGGGCGCAAAGCATTGTCACTTTCCGTGGTGGATCGTCAGAAATGCTTAACGGCGTAGCGTTCGTTTTCCGCCTGCATCTGGTATTGGGAATGACCATCTTCCTGCTCTTCCCGTTCACCCGACTGGTGCATGTGTGGAGCGCGCCGTTTGAGTACTTTACTCGTCGGTATCAGATTGTGCGCTCGCGGCGATAATTTTCACCCTGGCCGGATAGCCCTTCGCTCTCCGGCCACTTGCAGGCTATGATAGTTCTCCAGCCACAGGAGAACGTTAATGAAACCGCAGGTTTATCACGTCGATGCTTTTACCTCACAACCGTTTCGCGGCAATTCTGCCGGTGTTGTTTTTCCCGCCGATAATCTTAGCGAAGCGCAAATGCAGCTTATCGCCCGCGAATTAGGTCATTCCGAAACTGCTTTTCTGCTGCGCAGTGACGACAGCGATGTACACGTTCGCTACTTTACGCCAACGGTTGAAGTTCCGATTTGTGGTCACGCGACGGTGGCAGCGCACTATGTACGTTCAAAGGTATTAGATTTGGGAAATTGCACGGTCTGGCAAACCTCGCTGGCAGGAAAACATCGCGTGACTATCGAAAAGCAAAACGATGATTATCGTATTTCGCTGGAGCAAGGTACGCCGGGCTTTGAGCCACCGTTAGAAGGTGAAACACGAGCGGCGATTATCAACGCACTTCATCTCACTGAAGACGATATTTTGCCTGGCTTGCCAATCCAGGTGGCTACCACAGGACACTCAAAAGTAATGATTCCACTGAAATCTGAAGTGGATATCGACGCCCTTTCGCCTGACCTTGCTGCGCTGACCGCAATCAGCAAGCAGATTGGCTGCAATGGTTTCTTCCCGTTCCAGATCCGCCCAGGCAAAAATGAAACCGATGGTCGTATGTTCTCACCAGCGATAGGTATTGTGGAAGATCCGGTGACCGGGAATGCCAATGGCCCGATGGGCGCATGGTTGGTACATCACAACTTACTACCCCACGATGGCAGCGTGTTGCGTGTTAAAGGCCATCAGGGGCGCGCACTGGGGCGTGACGGCGTGATTGATGTGACGGTGACAATTCGAGATAACCAACCGGAGAAAGTCACCATTTCCGGCACGGCGGTGATTCTTTTCCATGCTGAATGGGCCATTGATTTTTGATACCGTTGCCTGATGCGCTTCGCTTATCAGGCCTACAACCGGGCTAATGTGGGCCGGTTGTAGGCGTTTACGCCGCATCCGGCCCCTGGCACAAACTATTTCCCCGCCTCCGGATGCGTATCAAACGCCGCCATCACCAACGCCAGTTCATCCACAGTAAAGCCATGCTTTGCGTCATCTACGCCCAGACCAAACTGCTCCTGCATCACGGCATATAACGACGCCACATCCGGTAGATTTCGCTGCTCCACTGCATGTCCATTTTCATAATGGGTGAAATGAAAATTGGTCAGTGTCAGTTTGCCACCGTCCGGCAAATGGCGGCACATCAGCAAATGATGGCGAAAATGCGATTGCGGCCAGTGCGCCGACCAGAAATTCCCCATCACATAATCACTTTGTTGTTGTTCACAGAGATCAAAACGGTACATCGACTGCCAGTGCTGATGATGATTAAACTGCAAAATCCAGTCGTTCCCTTCCTGTAACAGCCGATATTCGCCATGTGGCGTTGTTTGCGCGATATCCGCCACTAAACGAATCGGCGCAGTCAAAGTCTGCCCACCGAAACCGACATCGGCAATCCAGTGTTCGCCTTCCAGCTCCACCAACAACAAACGATGGGTACGCGGCGGTAATGCTGGCGGATTAGATAACACTACGCGCCCTAACAGACTGCGTACCTGAAAACCCAGCTCGCGTAACACCCGCTCAAACACGCCATTCTGCTCAAAGCAGTAACCACCACGCCGGGCGAGCACCAATTTCTCTTCCAGCGATTGATCATCAAGCTGCATTTCTCTCGGCAGCAAAACATCGAGATTTTCAAATGGAATGGTGCAATTGTGTTTCAGGTGTAATGCGCGCAGCGTTTCGATATTGACCGCAGCCGCTCCCGACCAGTTAATGCGGGTAAAATAGTGATTCAGAATGGGCGTCATCAGGCGTTTCCGTTTGTGGTTTTCTCAATTTATAACCTGGAATAGACGCCGCACCGGCTATTTTGTGCGATCGCGGACATGCATCTCGTTCGCAAATCGCCAATCCCGTTAATTTCGTTACTTATTGCGTTACGAGCTACGCTTTTAAAACAACCTTCTTAGCGAGGCGATACCGTGAGCCGATTCATCCCCGTCGAATTACACCATGCCAGCCGTCTGTTAAATCATGGCCCAACTGTCTTGATCACCAGTTTCGATGAGCAATCCCAGCGGCGTAACATTATGGCAGCAGCTTGGTCAATGCCGGTGGAGTTTGAACCGCCACGCGTGGCAATTGTGGTAGATAAATCGACATGGACCAGGGAGTTGATTGAACGTAATGGTAAGTTTGGCATCGTTATCCCGGGTGTTGCAGCAACTAACTGGACGTGGGCGGTGGGAAGTGTGTCGGGGCGTGATGAAGATAAGTTTAACTGCTATGGTATTCCGGTTGTGAAAGGTCCGGTGCTTGGTTTGCCGCTGGTCGAGGAAAAATGTCTGGCGTGGATGGAGTGTCGCCTGCTACCTGCGACTTCTGCGCAAGAAAAATACGACACACTGTTTGGCGAGTTAGTATCAGCAGCGGCAGACGCACGGGTATTTGTCGAAGGCCGCTGGCAGTTTGATGATGATAAGCTCAATACGTTGCATCATTTAGGTGCTGGCACGTTTGTTACCAGCGGGAAGCGAGTTACGGCGGGTTAAAGAATCATATGCAGCGACCGGTTTTTTTCAGCAATGTTTCCATATGAGCTAAACCATATTTTATTCACGATTACTATTTTTAGTGAAGATTAATTTATCCTCACCAACATCATAGTAATTGCGTATTTTCGCCTCATTGATAAAACCATGTTTTGTATAAAATGCGCGGGTGGCACTAAAATCCAGGGAAAGATTACGAAAGCCCGCTCCCCGCAAGGACTGACGCCAGATACTTTCTGTCCATGGCTGCTTTTCGCATCTTACGTCTTAACCCTGCCTTGAATACCTTATCATTCGTCAAAATATTAATAGCGATGTGCCGTATCCCTGAAAATAATTCTGCTGCATTTCCTCTTCTTATTTTGCAGTCGTCTTCATTCATTACCACGTCCAGACGCCAGTGCAGCTTATTCTCCACGTGCCAGTGGTTTCGGATTGCTGTGGCGAACTTCCCTGCGGTTAAATCAGCAGAACTGATATAATATCTGACCGTCATTTCTGGCTCTTTCTTTTGTTCTGCTATTATTGACCGAAAGGAGACTGCCACGCATAATTTCTTCAGACCTTTCCATTCAAACGTGAAATCAATAAGTTCATCAGGGACATCGCAAACAATGTGAAGACGGATTTCTTCTCTGCCGTGACTCTTTTCACTAATTGCGTAACTGTCATGCTCTGGATTATTTAATTCTTTCAGTGGAAATTTTTCCTCGAAGGCTTTATTTAGCCGCCCCTGGTTTCCTTTTACAGCGAATAAATAATCACCTCCCTGTTTTTGTATCTTCTCTGCAATATCTTTCTGGCAACCCATCGCATCAGTTGTGATGATTTTTCCTTTAATATCCAGCATGTTAAGAAGTTCTGGGATAGCTGTAATCTCATTGGATTTCTCATCCGTCTTGATCTGTCCGATGACCAGACTGTGCATTGTTGAGAACGCACTAATGACATGAATCGCTCCCCTGCGGCGACTCTTGTCATAAG
>NZ_JABWMS020000328.1:0-244 GCF_013369155.2 Escherichia sp. 94.0001
ACCACAATGCCGCTGCCGTGGTGCTGGCGCACAATCACCCGTCCGGTGAAGTCACACCCAGCAAGGCAGACCGCCTTATCACGGAACGTCTGGTACAGGCACTGGGCCTGGTGGATATCCGGGTGCCGGACCATCTGATAGTCGGTGGCAACCAGGTTTTCTCCTTTGCCGAACATGGTCTGCTTTAACCCGTCACAACCACATCACACCTGTTTTCACTTTTATCTTCTGTCTTCAGAGGTAT
>NZ_JABWMS020000329.1:0-243 GCF_013369155.2 Escherichia sp. 94.0001
TGCTTAAGCAGGCAATGGTGGGGATTGTCGGGAGTATCGGCAGCGCCATTGGCGGGGCTGTTGGTGGCGGCGCATCAGCGTCAGGCGGTACAGCCATTCAGGCAGCTGCGGCGAAATTCCATTTTGCGACCGGGGGATTTACGGGAACCGGCGGCAAATATGAGCCAGCGGGGATTGTTCACCGCGGGGAGTTTGTCTTCACGAAGGAGGCAACCAGCCGGATTGGCGTGGGGAATCTTTACC
>NZ_JABWMS020000330.1:0-240 GCF_013369155.2 Escherichia sp. 94.0001
AAAGTATCACCCCCGATGATGTGCGTCCGATGCTTGAGCAGATGGTGAAAGAGGCTGTAAGCCATATCCCTGCTCCGCGTGATGGTCGTGATTACGATCCGGATGTTCTGCGGAAGGCGGTTCTGGAGGCGGTGAATGCCCTGCCGGCTCCGCAGGACGGGCGTGATGCCACGGCTCTGGAAGTGCTCCCCGCTATTGACGATCAAAAATCCTTTCCCCGGGGCACGTATGCCACACACC
>NZ_JABWMS020000331.1:0-239 GCF_013369155.2 Escherichia sp. 94.0001
TGGCGGCATAAAGTTTACGCATAATTACCTCTCGCTTTTCTGCAATAAAAAAGGCACCATTTCTGGTGCCCTTATATGGGTTATAACAATTTCAACGAATACTGATGCCGGAAGCGGCTTTTTTGGTCACAATCACCGTACAGTCGGTGATATTACCTGCCCACTGATTGCCTTTATGGAAAACCTTAAACTCCAGAGTGACGCTTCCCCTGCCACTCGGCATATCAATAACCGCACTG
>NZ_JABWMS020000332.1:0-237 GCF_013369155.2 Escherichia sp. 94.0001
ATGTGGTGATGCCGGATGATGGCGCGCCGTTCCGCTACAGCTTCAGCGCCCTGAAAGACCGCCATAATGCCGTTGAAGTGAACTGGACTGACCCGAACAACGGCTGGGAGACGGCGACAGAGCTTGTGGAGGATACGCAGGCCATTGCCCGTTACGGTCGTAACGTCACGAAGATGGATGCTTTTGGCTGTACCAGCCGGGGGCAGGCACACCGCGCCGGGCTGTGGCTGATTAAAA
>NZ_JABWMS020000333.1:0-237 GCF_013369155.2 Escherichia sp. 94.0001
GCGCCAGCGGATTATCGCCATACTGTTCCTTCAGGCGCTGTTCCGTGGCTTCCCGTTCTGCCTGCCGGTCAGTCAGCCCCCGGCTTTTCGCATCAATGGCGGCCCGTTTTGCCCGTTGCTGCTGTGCGAATTTATCCGCCTGCTGCGCCAGCGCGTTCAGGCGCTCCTGATACGTAACCTTGTCGCCAAGTGCAGCCAGCTGGCGTTTGTACTCCAGCGTCTCATCTTTATGCGCCA
>NZ_JABWMS020000334.1:0-237 GCF_013369155.2 Escherichia sp. 94.0001
ACAGCGCCTCCAGACTGTAGTTCTGCTGCTGAAGATACAGTGCATCACCGCCGGCCAGGGGCGGCAGGTTCTCCCGTTTACGGGCCTCATTGGGCGTGAGAAGCGTATTTTTCACCGCATCCCCCAGCGTTTTCATGCGCCGCTCACTGTCCATTCTCAGCAGCGTGGTGACATCAAATTCTGTACTCTCGTTTTCCCCCGTTTCCAGCGCCTCATCCAGTAACAGTTCAATGGACT
>NZ_JABWMS020000335.1:0-237 GCF_013369155.2 Escherichia sp. 94.0001
GAGGGAAACCCGGGCACTGCCACTGACCCGACGCTGTTCACCCTTCAGGACATTCTCCCGCCGGGTATTCAGAGTTTTGATTCTGCCCGGTAACGTACGAAGCACAGCCATGTAAAATCCTCGCCATATAGCTTGTCACCAGAGGAAAGAAAATGTCATCGAAAAACCGGCCCCGCAGAACAACAATCCGCAATATCCGTTTCCCCAATCACATGATTGAACAGATCAATATCGCCC
>NZ_JABWMS020000336.1:0-236 GCF_013369155.2 Escherichia sp. 94.0001
CAGCGGACAACGGGGCAGCGGTTGCCGCGACGGTTATCACCGGGCCGGACGGCACCGTGGAAATCTCCGTCACCAGCCAGACGGCGGGCATCAGTACAGTTACCGCAACCATCAACAACAGCACTCTGAGCCAGAACGTGACGTTTATTGCTGATGTCAGCACGGCGAAGATCGCGGATCTGGTGGTCATTAAGGACGGCTCAGTGGCAGATGGTGCGATGGCGAACACGCTGCGG
>NZ_JABWMS020000337.1:0-234 GCF_013369155.2 Escherichia sp. 94.0001
TGCTGACCCACCCGCGCTACGGCATGGGGAAACGTCTTGGTGCGGCGGATGTGGACAAATGGGCGCTGTATGTCATCGGCCAGTATTGCGATCAGTCAGTGCCGGATGGCTTTGGTGGCACGGAGCCGCGCATCACCTGTAATGCCTACCTGACCACACAGCGTAAGGCGTGGGATGTTCTCAGTGATTTCTGCTCGGCGATGCGCTGTATGCCGGTATGGAACGGGCAGACGC